>NZ_JBALNX010000048.1:20994-21213 GCF_036962035.1 Bacillus sp. JJ1773 | reverse complement strand
AAATATCATTATGGAAGACATTTAAACAGTAAAACATTAGGAGTTCTGATGTGTTGTTTGTTCCAAATTTTTGAGAAACAGAAACTCTTTCAGTTGCGAAGTGATAGATAAATTGCAGATCCGCTTGATTTTTCCCGTCCAGCTTGCGCATTTTGGCCTGTTCAAAATGTTCATTTGTAAACTCCATTGAATATAAAACCTCTTGAACAGGACGAAAAC
>NZ_JBALNX010000048.1:0-20974 GCF_036962035.1 Bacillus sp. JJ1773 | reverse complement strand
TTAGGATAAAAATTTAAAACAGTATGATTAGCTAATAAATACATATAATCATATTCATTCTTGTATTCTTCTAAAATTCGGTTCATTAAATTTGCCGAAAGCCCTCGATTGCGATAATCGGGATGGGTCATGACCGTACCAATTTGAAGAGCTCTTTTTCTCTCACTATTAAGAATCAAGTCAATGCGGTTAACCGATACATTTGCAACGATTTGATCACCTTCTGCGAATGAATAAGGGATATATTTTTCTGTCCAAAATCCGTTTTCATACCAGCTGTAAAAGTTTATTCCGAACACCTCAACTGCCAAATTGAAAAAACTTTTTCTTAGCTGATCATTAGCTTGATAATCTTTTACAAATACAAGATCTTTCAAAGAATTTCCTCTTTCCTACGTTGTTATTCAAAAAGAAAAAAAGAATAGGAAATATCCCTAATTCTTATTTTCCATTTAATAGTATTATGTTTTTGCTTATATGTCTTTCTTTTTCACTTCTTTCATCAAATAATCAACAAATATATCATCTCTTACAAGCCAGGCAGCATAATTTCTTTTTAAGTAACTTTCGGCTTCTTCAAAACTTGAATAGTTCTGATTCATTTTTATTTTATTTTGTTCAATACTCCATGTTTGATCATCGTTTGAATATAAAAGGAATAAATCTTCCGTTCGATTTTGATAAAGAGTTCCAAAAGCAGATTGTTTCACATTATAACGATTCTGCTTCGAATCCTCTCTTAGTGGCTCTAAATGAAATGTCTCTGCAGCAAACTGTCGGTAAGCCTTGTCAGTTAAAGTACAGCCCGATGCTTTCGCATGGCCGCCCCCACCATATTGCCCCGCCACTTCAGAAACATCTATATGATCATGGATCGTTCTGAATCCAAGACGTTTTCCACCGATATTTATGATCGCAATATAATCAAGATGGGGATATTCTTTTCCTAATTCATTCCCCAGCTCGGAATGGTAAGATTCTGCATAAACAATTCCGGCAAAATATTTTCCAATTTTCGTTTGGACCAACTCTCGCCTTTTCCGGCGTATGTAACGCTCAATCTTATTTTCTTCCATATCAAGAATCTTTTGTTCAAACTCATCAAAGCGGAAATGATCACTTGTTTTGAGCCGGCTAATCATTTTTTCTTCAAATTCCTCAATGGAAACTAGAAAAAAAAGTGCATTCAACCGCTGAGCCTGCTGATTATTATTCTTTTCCCATTCCCACGTATCATATTGCCTGACAAGCTCCACAAATTCAGTAATAGCTTCCGATCGGTTTAACAACTGCTTGGAAACAAGATATTCATAAAGTAAGGATGTAGCAGAAGTTAACTTTCCTTCTTCAGCCTCAACAATGACATGCCCCCAATCATAATCGTTGTAATGCAGAGACGTTTTATGATGATCCAGCAGCTGTAACTTCCCGCCCGAGTGGTAAAACTCATCAAGTCTACCTTCATTTTCTTTACTTACGGATAAATCTGTAATAAATAGAAATGTTTCCTTGCTATCGTTTTCTAAAAACCATTCCACTTCACGGTCTAGACCCGATACGGAATTGTAGCGAACCTTTACTTGCTTATCAAATGCAAGCTTCGCCAATATTCCACATCCAACCCCGTCCAAGTCATTATGTGATAATAGTTTGTACATGATCCTCACCTCTGAACGTAGTATGGTTTGCATTTGGAAAAATTATAAATAATTATTAATTTCTTTAGTAATCAAGTCTATTATTTCCTCATAATAAGATTGTTCATGCGGAACAAAGTCTTTTCTCCTTACCTGCTTCTGAACGGTTATTTTTTTTCCAAACTGATTAATTTCGAAACCTTCTATCGTAATTTCATCACACTCTCGTAGCAAAAGCCTTGAAAAGTCTTGAAATTCAACTTTAACAATTCCTGCTACTTCTTCTTTTTGCAAAATGTACTCATTAATAGAAAATCGACTCTTATATAAAAAAACATGTGCAATTTCATTATCAATAAATTCATCTCTAGTATGGCTGTATTTAATAATACCTAAAGGAACCAACTCATTATATGTGACGTTAATCCCTAATTCCTCTTTTATTTCCCGAACACCATCTTGAATTGTTTCCTGTGCTAAAATATGCCCAGCTGCTGTAATATCTAAATAATTGGGATAATCTTTCTTTAACGCACTTCTTTTTTGCAGATAAATATAATGTACCCCATCATCTTCACTTATGAACCAACAATGAAATGTTTCATGCCAATATCCTGCTCGATGTACTTCCTCCCGTGAGGCAACTCCTATAGGATTTCTTTGTTGATCAAATATGTTTAGTAATTCTTGTTCCATCTCTTTCTCCTTAGCCTAGGTTTCTTTACCTGAATTTTCCTACTAAAATGATTATATCTATTAATTTAGAAACATTACATTAATTTCCCTTAGATATAAATAAATTAAACACTAATTTTCCCTGACTATGATAATATTGGAAAAAAATACATTTTTATAATAATAAGAAAGGTGGATTTACATGAATTATTCTATCCGGACTATGACGCTCGATGATATTCCACAGGTACAAAATGTAGCTAAATCAAGCTGGAATCATACATATGAAGGAATAATCCCAAGAGATATCCAAGATAATTTCTTAAAATCGGCTTATAACGATGAAATGATGAAAAGAAGATTGGAGCATTCCTATTTGTATGTTGCTGAAATAGAGGGCGCAATTGTAGGTTTTGCCAATTATTCTCCTATTAAGGAGCATGGAGAGGTTGAGCTTGGCGCCATTTATCTTTTGCCAGAATATCAAGGAAAAGGCATTGGAACAGCTTTGCTCCGTGAAGGGCTTCATCATATTGAAGGAATTAATGAAGTTTATATAAATGTAGAAAGAGATAATCATATTGGCAGAAATTTTTACGATGCCAAAGGTTTTACAGTAGTATCTGAATTTGATGACAACTTTGACGGTCATATTTTGAAAACCGTTCGAATGGTTCTAAAAAAACTAGATTGATATATGATTTTTTTAAAAAAAGCTCGCTTTTTTAGCGAGCTTTTTCACGATACTAATTTCAACCCAATTGCTGCACCAAGAACCATGCTAATAAATAATAGCCTTTTCCAACCCTTTTGCTCACCATACAACACAATACCCAAAATGGCTCCACCAGAAGCTCCAATTCCAGTCCAGATGGCGTAGGCTGTTCCCATCGGCAATTCCTCCATGGCGAGCGCTAGAAAAAGAAAGCTTGCTCCGAAACCGATAAGCAGCATGATAAGTGACTGCCAATTACGATTTTTGTGCAGGCTGTTGATCATCAGAACACCTATCATTTCAAATATCCCTGCTAAGATGAGATAAACCCAACTCATGATGCAGCCTCTCCTTTCGAATCAGTTTCTTCTTCATTCGTAACAAGCTTAAGCCCAATGACTCCCGCTAATAAAATTAGGACGAGAATAATCTTCGATATTTTTAAAGGCTCATCAAAGAAAATAATTTCTGATAAAACGGTTCCAGCCGTACCCAACCCAACAAAAACGGCATATACCGTACCGACCGGCAATTTCTTTCCTGCCATGATTAGTACATAAAAGCTGACAATGATACAAACAATTGTCCCCGCCCATGTCCAAATATCATAAGCATGCTTTAGACCTATCACCCAAAACACCTCAAAAAATGCGGCAAAAAATACCTTTAACCAATTCATGCTGCTTCCCTCCAATACAAATTTCCCCAAGACAAAAAGCCTAAGAGATCGCTGTCAATAAACAGTCATCTCCCAGGCTTTTATCCTTCCGTGGCACAGAAATTTCTGTGAGTTTTCTCTCGGACCAGGCCAGTTATCTGCGGAACCCTAGAAAACATTTTTATTAATTTCCTTTTATTATATAAGAAACGAAACGATGTGCAAGAGGAACTATTTGCGATTTTAAGCTTCATATTCATGCCAAATTCCTTCTATCTCCATTATTCTCTGCTTTTCTTATACTTTTAATCTCCATTGTTAATAAATAAGGTTCCACTTCCAAGCTAGGAATCCTATAATAATGAAACCTCCTATACCTAGTCCAATGGAAAAAAGAATCTGTTCCCAATAAACCTCATCCTCCCTTTCCTCTCGATATTTTTCAATAATATTTGTTTTGATTTCTTCGTATTCATATAGACGCCACCATTTTCTAAAGCTTAATTGATACGTCTTTATTCCCTTTTCCCCTCCCCAAGGATCGCTCACCTTTATAATTGTTTGATCTTCTAGATGAAATTGATGCAAATCCGAAAAATCAAATCCCTCCTCTGTAAAAGAAATGGATAAACGATTTAATTCCGAGCGTACACGTTCAATAACAATATTTTTAGATGTTTGTTTAATCACTAAGACTTGCCCTGTCACAAACAATCTATATAAAATGATGGCGAAAACGATCATTAAACTGATAATAATGGGATAAAGAAAATTCTCGTCAAAGATGTATTGGCTGGATAGAACCGTTTGAATGATGAAAAATGAAAAGGTGTACATAGCCTCCAATTTTGACTTAGCTGAGATTCCTCGATATTTATATACCCTGTACGCATCATAGAAACTTAATAGTGATGCAAATAATCCAGAAATAATAAGAAAAATATGCATATAATCATACATAATTAAAACTCCTTGAAATTTGTTATATACTAATTTCTCAGTTTCCCAATCATCCCGATTTTACCACATATTTCTATTTAATCATCTCTATTACAATTTTTAGGAGTAAAATATTTCTTTCAATCTAAAATTATGCGAAAATAGATTTTAGTCAGTTTGCATATCATATAGAAAGAGCTTGATCGAAGAGAGGTTGTCAATATGTATTGGTGTAAAATAGCTCGCACAGAGAGAGAGTTTTCCGAAATAGCAAAATTAAATTACGAAACCTTTGTTGAAGAGATCCCCCAGCATGAACCTGACGAAAATGGAATTCGTGTGGATCCTTTTCATCATGAAAATAAATATATTATTGTTTTAAAAGATCAAGAGCTTGCTGGTATGATTGCCATCCGTGATCAGCGCCCTTTCTCCTTGGACAAGAAAGTCGGATCTGTAGAGAATCTGCTACATGATGATGCTTTGTCAGGTAAGCTTTGTGAAATTAGACTTCTTGCTGTAAGGAAAGAGCATCGAAATGGAAGGGTATTTTTCATGCTTGTCAGTGCTTTATCTGACTATGCTTATAAACAGGGGTATAGTGCTGCTGTTATATCAGGAACAATTCGTGAACAGAAGCTTTATAAGCAAATGGGTTTTGAAGCTTTTGCGGATACGGTTGGAACAGAAGATGCCCAGTTCGTCCCTATGGTGTTAACTAGAAAACAATTTGAGAAGTCAGTTGCTGCTAGATTAAAGCAAAAAAGATACTCTTTTTATCCGGGTCCAGTCGTTTTAAGAGACGATATTCGTACTGCCCTGACTGAAGAGCCAGTCTCTCATCGCTCATACGACTTTTCGATGACGCTTGAAAAAGTAAAGCAAATGCTTTTATCCATGAGTAAGGCATCATATGTTCATTTATTAAATGGCAGCGGAACTCTTGCAAATGAAGCGATGATTGCTCAATTGAAAAGACTTCCCGGAAAAGGAATAATTTTAACAAATGGAGCATTTGGGGATCGATTAGTGAACCAAGCAAAAAGATGGGGTCTAACATTTGATTGTTTAAGCTATGAATGGAGCAAGCCCTTCGATGAACGTCAAATTTCTATGAAACTAGAACAATTGAATTATGAATGGGTTTTAATGGCGCATGGCGAAACTTCCACTGGAATGCTAAATCCATTAGAAAAGATCCAAGAGCTATGTAAAATCTATGATATAAAGCTTTGTCTTGATTGTGTCAGCTCCTTTGGTGCCCTGCCGTTCTCACTTTCAGAGATTTATTTGGCAACAGGGGTTAGCGGGAAAGCGATTGGAACAATGAGCGGGCTTTCGTTTGTTTTCTCGAACCATGAAATCGAAGAAGATTCAACTCTTCCTTCTTATCTAGATTTGGGGTTGTATGCGAATGGGAATATCCCGTTTACCTATTCTTCACAAGTGTTAAAAAGCATAGAGAGAGCACTAAGATATTATTTAGATGAAGATAGGTATTCAGTTTTGAAAAATCGCTATGAACAAATCCTTTCTGCAGAGAAAAATGAGGAAATGGCATTTTTAACTACATATGGCTATCCGATGATTGTAACATTAAAAGGAGAAGACAGCTGTGCAAACATGGCTGAGGATGCTGCACTTTCAGGATTTGATTTACATTATAAAAGCGCTTATTTATCAGAAAGGGCTTGGGTTCAGCTTTCGATTATTCAGCCGGATTTTGAGGAGGCGTGGAAAAAGTTCCGAAAGTGGCATTTGAATTATAAGGATTATCAAAGGAGACAAGGGTAGTGTGAGATAATTTGCCCAACATTCCTCCCAAAAAAAGCCGGCTTCATGTTCGTGTAACAGTATGAAGTCGGCTTGAATTTTTTTATATTTCCATCTCCAGCATAATCGGACAATGGTCACTGCCCATAACGTCACAGTGAATTTGTGCAGATTTTATTGCATTTTTCATTCTTTCGGAAACGATAAAATAATCGATTCGCCAGCCAATATTCCGTTCTCTTACTTTAGCCATATAAGACCACCATGTATAGGCACCCTCTGCATCTGGATAGACGTATCTAAAGGAATCAACAAAGCCAGAATCAAGCAAGCGAGTCATTTTATTTCTCTCCTCTGTTGTAAAGCCAGAGTTGCCATCATTCGATTTTGGATTTTTCAAATCAATTTCGTTATGTGCTACATTCAAGTCTCCACAGTAAATAACCGGTTTTATTTGATCGAGCTCACAAAGATATTGAAGAAGTTCATTTTCCCACTCTAATCGATAGGATAATCGAGCCAAATCTCTTTGTGAATTTGGCGTATATACATTGACCAAGTAAAAAGATTCAAACTCTAACGTAATGATTCTTCCCTCTGGCTCCGTTTCATTTTCTCCTACACCATATTTAACGGAGAGCGGCTTCTTTTTCGTAAAAATTGCCGTACCCGAATAGCCTTTTTTCAGTGCATAATTCCAAAATTGGTGATAGCCTTCAAGTTCAAGGTCGATCTGCCCTTCCTGCAGTTTTGATTCTTGAATACAGAATATATCTGCATCTACTTCATGAAAATAATCTAAAAAGCCTTTTTTCACACAGGCTCGAATTCCATTCACATTCCACGACACAAATTTCATGCTATTATGACTCCTTTTTTAAAAACTCTAGATTAATAGAATATCATGGAACTAGCTTGCATGCTAATTAATAGCGGACAGAGAATACCTTATTACCTTAAAATTCGCATATTCGGCGAATGAATAGGACACAGAATCCGTTATTGATGAAAAACTTGAAGAAAGTAGCCTTCTTTTCATCAAACTATCGTAAAATTAATACGAAAAGTAAGTTTTCAAGGAGGATTTTACAATGGCTGAACACCATTTTCATTTAAAAGCACATTGGCCAGGGCTTAGAAACGATGTGGGAGTAATCGAAGCTGGTCAATTGAAGACAAAGGTTTCCATCCCGCCAGAAATGGATGGTCCTGGAATTGGAACTAACCCGGATGAAATGCTACTTGGAGCCGCTGCAACTTGCTACATCATTACTTTGGCTGCTATGATGGAACGCAGTAAGCTAGAAAAAGTTGATTTGTCAATGGAATCTGTAGGGATAGTTGATGTAACAAAAGGTGTGATCACTTACAAAAAAATCATTCACCGCCCGGTTATCATTCTAAAACGTGAAGCAACAGAAAAAAATGAAGCTTTAGCTCTAAAATTAGCCCAAAAAGCAGAAACTTCCTGTATGATCTCCCGAGCATTAAAAGGCAATGTTGAAATTGAATTAGAGACAACAATCATTAGACAGTAGTGACGTCTATCCTTTGATTTAAAAAACACTTAGTTGACCAATGCGGCTGTGGGGGGCATGTGCTTAGAGTATGGAAAAAAGAATCGAACATTTAGGGGTACTATCGGAATTTATCCAAGGTCAAGTTATTCTCAACTATTATGAAGATGACGATTTCCTATGGAAAAGAGAAGGTTTTCATTTCGACTCAATCCTTGTGACTAATGAACAACTTATCTTTAAACGGAAGGATGGCTTTAAATACACCATTTGTTTACAGGAATATCCGGATTTTTTTATTAATAGTGCTTTTCAGCATTATTTCACACTAAGAAAAACATCAGGCAAATTAGATATTTACTTTCCACATAATTAGAGGAGGGCGAACAGCAACTACTGTTTGCTCTTCTTTTTTTCACTTAATCTAATCTTCGCTGTCGAAATCTCCTAATTCTGCAGAATTCCGTCTTGTTTTGATAGCTTTTGTCATGTTGCAGGAAAAAGGGATAGCCTTTGCTGAATAACTCTTACATAGAAAAATTAACTCGGAAAGGCCTTCCGAAATATTCATAACGACTAAAGACAGAAAGGGATGGAGAACCAATGCCAAATCAATTCGTTAAAGCCTATACGATTAAGGAAGTATCAAAATTGATAAATATACCCCCTGGAACACTGCGGCAATGGGAAAAGGATTTAGATGGACTGCTAGTAATCCCCCGCTCTAAGCAAGGGGCACGATTCTATACGGATGAGGAAATCAAACTACTTGAAACCATTAAGCAGATGCGCAATAAAAACTTAAGTAAGGAAATGATTAAAGATTTAATTTCCCAACATAAGGTTTCGGAATCAGCTTCCGAATCAATCGAAACCTCACTGGCTCCCATTTCGGAAGAAATCCGCAGCAGAGAGGAAGTTCCGGATATATCCATGGTTTATGGAGCAATGGAATCCTTTAGAAATCAGTTAATTGATGATGTCAGAGCGGAAATTCGGACAAGCATTCGCAAAGAAGTTTTGGAAGAGGTAAAGAAAGAAATTTCGAAGGGATCGCTTCACACCGTGAAAAGTCTATCTGACTCCATATATAAATCGAATGAAAAGACGAAGCTTGAAATCCACGAGCTTTCAAATCATATACATAATGCTTCGGAACATACTTCCGAATCGCTCGAAGCTCTATCGAAAAGGGTTACGAAAGCTTCGAAAGGCACTTCCGAACAGCTGCGCTCTTTAGTTCATCGTGTTACAGAATCTTCTGAAGCGGCTTCAGAAGAATTTAAGACGATGATTCATTATATCTCAAGTTCTGCCGAGGTTACGCATACGGAGATTAGTGCGTTAATTGAAACTCTGAACACTGATAGAGAAATCTACATTGAAACGATTACGCGCGAACGGGAGCAATATTGGGAAGATGTCCATCAGCGGGAAATGATGTTTCAAGATTTAATCGTCAGCTTCCGAAAAGCTGCAGCTGCTGCAGAGAAAGTTGAAAAACCATGGTGGAAGTTCTGGGGTTAACAAAAATCTGCAGCTTTTGATGAATTCTCTATTTCCGTCTAAATCAATGAGATATTTGGACAGGATTTGGGTAAACAACTGAAGCCTGTCCAGTAAACCTAGTTATTTGGACAGGTTTTGCATAAAACACTGAAACCCGTCCAGTAAACCTCATTATTTGGACAGGTTTTGGGTAAAACGATGAAACCTGTCCGGTAAACCTGATTATTTGGACAAGTTTTATAGCATTTCCTAACTACTGCATCAAATCTACCTTTATTTCATATTCGTCCCGTAAAAAATTTCGTCCATTTCTATTGTGAGCTTCTCTGTGATTTCCTCTACTTCCTCAGGGCTAAGGGTGTCCTTCGTGTATCCAAAGAGGTAATTATTCAAATCGAAATCTCGAATGCGGCATTTTGTATGGAAAATATGTGACTGATAAATATTGACATCAATCATGTCAAATTCATTTTTGATTTCCTCAGGGATGTAGTTTTGGATCGAGCTTATATTTTGATCAATAAAGAGCTTTTGTCCATCTTTATCCCGTGTAAATCCGCGAACGCGGAAATCAATTGTCATAATATCTGTATCAAAAGAATGAATTAAGAAATTTAATGCCTTCAAAGGAGATATTTCCCCACATGTAGATACGTCAATATCTGCCCGAAACGTGCTAATTCCTTCAGAAGGGTGATATTCAGGATAGGTATGAACAGTGATATGGCTTTTATCAAGCTGCATCACAACTGATTCCGGCAATGGTCCTGGTGTTTCTGAATAGGATTCAATCGGAACCTCAACAACTGGGCCTTCAGAAACAAGTAAAGTTACACTTGCACCTTGTGGAACAAAGTCTTGTTGGGCAATATTCAATACATGAGCTCCAATGATATCTGAAACATTCTTAAGGATTTTGGTTAGCCTTTCGGCGCTATATTCTTCGTCAATGTACTCTATGTAAGCCTCTCTCTCTTCCTTCGTTCTTGTATAACAAATATCATACATATTGAAACTTAACGATTTTGTTAAGTTATTAAATCCATGCAGTTCAACTCGTTCATCCGGAGTTAAGCTCAAAATCCATTCCCCCTTATTAATTATGAAACATTGTAAATATTGTTATATTGCCCAACATCACTTCCATCCATTAGTTTTTATAAAACAAAACCGTGCCATTTCATTTCCAAAATTAACTAAGTACATTTTATTTTATTAATTATTTTTTAAATTTTATAATGAATGGGTAATAATTGTGATAGCATGAGATTCACCTGTAAAATTGAGAGCAGACGGATGGTGAAACATTGAGGAAATTTTTTCGAACTTTATTATTACTTTTTATCATATTTATATCATGGCCCTTCATTGAAAAATATTTGGAAAAAACAGATTTTTACCCTATATTGGATAGGTTTAAAGATGAGGTTCATGCCATTTCAGAAAATCCACAAGTTTCTGTAGCGATTGAGACGATTTTTTCCGCCATCAATCAGTTAGCTGGGAAAATGGATGAAAAGGTGGAGCTTCTTCCGAATAAAGACTTAATCCCAATAGATAAACCGAAATTATCCATTCCTTCCAGCCAAACCTTTTCGATTCATAATATTGTTCTAGGGGAAAGTAAGGAGAATGTTGAAAAGCTAGCGGGACCGCCAAAAAGATCCACTTATAATGAATATGGATCTAAATGGTATACCTATCATGAAAATTATCATAACTTTTTCATGGTCACATACGATACGAACGAAAAAGTTGCGGGTCTTTACACAAATCAAGACTTAATTTCCTCTGCGAAAGGGATAAAGCTTGGCAGTTCGAAAGAAGCTGTTCTTCAACAACTTGGAAAGCCTTTAAATCAAATTCGAAAAGGCTTAGTTTTTTACCAGTATGATAAAGAACGAGATTATGATGTATTTTCTATTGATCAGAGCAATGTAACCGTTTTTTACGATAAACATGCCAAAAATACGGTGACGGCCATTCAAATGATTGATGAAGATTTAGAACAGGCTAAAAATCATTTTTATACCGATGGATCAGAGCAGTTGAAAGAAGGCTTCGAATATCAACTATTCGATTTAACGAACGCAGACCGAGTAAAACATGGAATATCCGTGTTAAAATGGGATGATCAAGTAAAAGAAACAGCACGGAAGCATAGCCTTGATATGGCGGATAAAAATTACTTTTCCCATACAAATTTAGACGGGCAATCCCCTTTTGATAGAATGAGTGAGGACCAAGTATCCTTTACTGTAGCTGGCGAGAATCTGGCAATGGGGCAGTTTAGCAGTATTTTTGCCCATGAAGGTCTGATGAATTCTCTTGGCCACCGGGAGAATATCCTTAGACCGGAATATCAATATTTAGGTGTGGGTGTAGCGTTTAATATAAAGTCCCAACCGTACTATACAGAAAATTTCTTTAGAAAATAGGAAACAGCTGGAGATCTTTAAGGTTTCCAGCTGCTTGTTATCGAGATTCTAGCATTTAGCAACTTACTTCTTTTCATTTTCATGGATGGTCAAGAATACTTCCTCCAGTGATTCACTAGCATGCTCACGATAAATTTCCTCTAGAGTACCAAAGGACCGTACCTTTCCATTAAATAAAATCATGACTTTGTCGGCAATTTCAATGGCATCTCGCATGATATGGCTGCTAACAATCACGGTTTTATGTTCATTTTTCAGCTTTTGTAAAATTCTTTTAAATTGAATGACCCAGTAGGGATCCAAGCCATTCGTAGGTTCATCTAATATATATATATCCGTATCTGCCAGCAAACATTGAGCAAGGTTAAGGCGTTGCGACATACCTTTAGAGAAGCCGCCAACCTTTTGATTGCGGTCCTCCCATAAGCCCACGTCTTGCAAAACTTGTTTGATTTTTTCCTTATCCACTTTCAGGAATTTCCCATAATAATGTAAGATCTCAATGGGGGTCAAATCTGGAGGGAAATTCATTTGATCTGGCATATAGGCAAATGGCTTTTTCTTTTTTGAATGAAAGACTACCGTTCCAGAAGAAGCTTGATCAATCCCTGTAATCATTTTGATCATCGTACTCTTTCCTGCACCGTTTCCTCCGCATAGCACGACACATTCTCCTAGATTAATTCCTGCTTCTACCGGATATAGAGCCGTTTTATGTTTATATTTTTTGGAGAGATTTCTTAATTCAAGGATCATGCTAAACTCCCCTTTTCTTCAACATTTTAGTGGATATGGCCATTGCAATCCACATTAGGAGCACAATTGAGATCATTAATGAAATGGAAAGGGTGCCACTCTCACTCCATTTTTCAATCATTAAAAACTCTGGACCAAATACGTATTCTGCATTAAGCTTTGAAATGGACCATACTCGAATGGATTCTATTGGGTTAAGTAAGATGAAGAAAAATAAGCTTTTGAGTTTAAAGGCATACGGAATCCAATTGATAACCGTCATGATGACAAACTCATAAATGAAAACTGTCAGACACCAGAAGAACAATGCATATGACAAACCTTGCATTCTGGTTTTGCTAATCGCCCCAACGAATAATGCTGCGGCAGAAAACACAATAATGAGCAGCATGTTCACACTTAGGAATACTTGAAAGATCGAAGCTTGAAAAGATTTCCCGATGATAGAAAAAATAAGACCGAATAATCCATAAGATACACCCATGACGACAAACATAGAGATTACTAATGATAAAAACTTGCTGAGCATATACTTCCAATAAGAAACTTGATACGTTTTATATAATCCCAATCTGCCACTCTCTTTGTCTCCAATAATGGAGTTTGCTCCTAGAATTAAACAAATAATCGGCAAGAGCCATAGGGATAAATTTATCAGCAGTGCGATAGAACGATTATACGCTGTTTGATTTATATTTGCCGTATTTTCTGGCTGCTGTGTGATCTCCTTTAAGCCGTAATATTCAGGATTCACGCCCATTGTTTCAATATTGCTATTAACCCCTTCTAATCCGTAAGTTACTTTGACAGGATCGAGTTTAACGGAGTTCAACCCATAGAAATAGAGCAGTCCAGATAGAAAAATAAAGAGAATCATAAAATTCAATAACCACTTACTTCTAAGGAGCAGGCGCAGCTCATGCTTTACCATTGAATACAAAATACCCAATTCCATCATTTTCCCTCCAATCTATGGATTTTCCCCATAAACTTCTTGATTAATGCCCGTGCTTTGTTCCCTTCAAATCTTTTTCTAATAACTCCTTTGAAGAATAAATCTCCCCACCTTGTTCTTTTTGCATGTCAGATGCTTGTTGCTCTGTCTCATATGCTGCAATTCCATAATTCATAGGACTATGAATATTTTGATTTTGTACGAAAGTACTATTATCGAATGATATCCATTCCTTTGAATCGAAATCATGAACGAAGGCGGCTTCATATTTTGGCTGATGCTCTTGCATATATACGACCATACAGCCAATATCATCGAATAACTTTGGTTCTCCATCTTCTAGAATGATCTGTGCGGCAGAGTGTAAGTCTTCTATGCCCATGTGACAAGCATCACAATCTTCTTCATTCGCCTTTATTTCAACTGGAGCTGCTGTTTTATTAGAACAAGCAGTTAAGGATATCATGACAGCCAATAAAAGAACCCACCATCTACACTTCATGCTTCTCCCTCCCAAACTTAAATAAGATATAGGAACTTCCGGATATAATGAGTAAAAAAGAGAGGACCTGAGAAAAATTCATTTCTATTTTCTCCTTATATGACAGCTCACTTTGACTCTTCTCCCAATGAACGGGTGCTGGCTTCATTAGCGGATATTCATCAATCACAAACGTATCAGATGGAATCGGAGTGAATTTTTCAATCATATTCCATAATTCCACAGCTGGACTTCGATGAAAAATTTGCAAATAAGGTTCTTTACTTGTCATATTGTAAAAAACATCACCGCTTTTATAGGCAAAATCTACAATCTTATCTTTATTTAGGCTTAATGATTGATGATCATCGAAATAATTTCCATACTGATCCTTATTAAACATATTTTCATTTTGATTATCAGAAATAATTTGTTTTGTATTTTGATAAAAATTGTTTAAATAAACAGAATTCTCTTCAGAATTCTTTCTTAATTCCAATCCTGTATCGTTTTCTAGGAAAGTATTAAACTCAATCCGATTTCGTTTCGCATTTTCCATTAGAATTCCTTTATAGTTGCTCATAACTACATTGGAAGCGATCTTTGAATCGAATGTGTCAAAGATAAACATCCCTGCACCATCGATTTTTGTATTTAAATAAAAGATATTTTCTAGAATAAAAACTTCATAGCTCTGCATAATCATCAGTCCGTTAATACTTTCACGAACTTGATTTTGCGAAATGAGGACATTTCTGGAATCCATTGTATGAACACCATACCGTGTCCGGATCATTTGATTTCCTTTTACCTCACAGAATTCAGAATAGGATACATAAATTCCATCCTGTGTATCATATATGAGATTGCTATTGGCAGAAGTATTTGGTGCTTTCACTAAATAAATCCCATAGCCTTTATATTTGGACTTCTCGTCAAAGCTAGTAATCGTATTATGTTCAAAACGATGGCCGTAGCTTTCATGAGCATAAATCCCATGAAATACATTTTTAATTAAATTATGGTGAATATGAGAACGATTGCCTTTAATATAAATCCCAGAATTTTGAGAACCGCTCCCTTCTATCTGTACGCCTTCAATAGTTACGTCATCAGCCTCAATTGTAATAACGTTCCCTTCATATGGACCGATAATCTTTGTTCCTTTTTCACCGATTAAATGAACGGGATGGGAAATAGTAAATGATCCGGGATATTCACCCGATTTGAGATTTATCACAGAAGAAGTACGATTTAATAGAGCCTCCTGTAGCTCCTTTGTATTAGATACAGTCAGCTCTGACCCGTGTACTTTACCCGCAAAAATGAACCAAGAAAATACAATAAATAGGAGAACTTTTTTATTCATTTGGGATACACCTCCCCATTCACTGTTACGATTATACAGCTTGAAGGGCAGTGTTCCTACGTCGCATGTTTCATAACTGTCCGTAATATTTATAGGAATATCTGCCCTCTATTTGAAATTTAAGGTTCACTTTATAAATTTTTTCTAGTATAATTTTAGTTGTGTGATTTATTTATCTATTAATGGCTCATTGTAGCCTTACCGTCGTCTTCACCTGTTTCGGTGACTTTAAGAATGGCGACGGCTCCTTTTTGAGCATGGTTGAATTGGTGTGTGACAATTGGATAGCTTCCGACTCTTGTTACGGTAAATTCAACTACAGCACCACCGCTGGCTGGCAGCATAACAGTTTGTAATCCTTTGTAATGGTTATATGGGTTACCGTCAATATATACATCATCGAATATTGTACCAACAACATGGAATGAGCTTACTTCATTTGGTCCTACATTGTTAATATAGATTCTTACTCTGTCTCCTACTTTTGCTAATAGAGGTTGTTCTTTAAGTGTGAACGTATCGCCATTTGTATTTAGGTCACCTTCATGAAGAGCCTTAGTTGAGAATACAACTTGACTTGGAACACCATTAGTGAAATCATCTAAATCGTTATATTTATACCATTCGTTTTGAATCATAACGAATTCTTTATTAATCCCTTCATCGGTTGGATAGCCATTTTTCGGCTTAACAATGATCGTACCATGCATTCCGTTTGCAATATGTGAAAGTACAGGTGCTGTTCCACAGTGGTACATAAATACACCTGGCTTATTTGCTGGATAACTGAAAGTACCTGATTCATTAGGCTTTACATTTGAAAAATCTTTAGATGGTGCTGCATGAACAGCGTGAAAATCCATGCTATGCGGAATGGCCGGATCCATATTCTTTAATGTAAAGTTAATTGTATCCCCTTCATTTACTACTACAACTGGCCCAGGGGCTTCCCCGTTAAATGTCCAAGCTTTGTACATATACCCTTTGTCTATTTCAATGTCTGTGATCTGTGATGTCATTTCTACGTTAACTTCTGTAGGACCCACTCTTTCGATTTTCAGCGGAACCGGTTCTTGGTTCAACCCTTTATGTGGGGCTATGACTTCATTATTACTTTTCTCTGCTGCTAATACCTTTTGCTCTGGCTGAGGTTTTTCTTGTACAGATTGTTGGTTGCATGCAGTTAGTAAGCTTAGTCCAATTGCGGATGTTAGAAGATATTTCATACCTTTATTCATGTTAATTCCTCCTTTATAATCCTTTTCCTTTACATCTTAATCATACTGATTCCATTCCTCTGAATAGGTGATATTACTCACAAAAGATCATGAGTCTGTGAAAAGTTTGTGAAGTCTGTTCATGAGAACTATACATAATTACTTGCAGTCAAATACGCATAAGATAGGAATCTTGAAATCGCCTTCATTCCTCCGTCCTCTAATTCCATGGAAATCTTGCTTTTAATTGTGCTATACTTTAACAGCGAATAAATATTGCCCGTTTTTTTAATCTTTTAAACTATAAGTGTAAGGTTTTTGCTTTCATATTCGTCTATTATAATGAGGGCGATAATGGCAATTAAAAAAATCTTAATATCCCTACTTACAAAAAGGAGAATTACAGGAAAAATGATAGTTGATTTTATGATGATTTTAAAAGCAATCATACTTGGATTAGTTGAAGGTTTAACAGAATTTGCCCCAGTCTCATCTACCGGGCATATGATCATCGTGGATGATATGTGGCTTCATACGAAGGATTTTTTATCAGATTCTACAGCAAATACATTTAAGGTAGTCATACAGTTAGGATCCATACTCGCAGTTGTCATCATCTTTAAAGATAGATTTATTGACATGCTAGGACTTGGAAGACGGAATAAGGGTGCAGCGGTTCCAGAAAACCGTTTGAAGCTGACACAAGTTATTGTCGGCCTTATTCCAGCCGGTATACTCGGAGTTCTATTTGAGGATTATATCGATGAAAACTTATTTTCAACTGAAACAGTATTAATTGGCTTAGTTATTGGAGCTGTCTTTATGATCCTTGCAGATATTTTTGGAGGGAAACGGCCAAAAGTGGACACGGTTGATCAAATTACTTATAAACAGGCGTTTTCGATTGGATTGATACAATGCTTTTCACTTTGGCCTGGGTTTTCACGCTCGGGTTCAACGATTTCTGGCGGTGTATTGCTCGGATTAAGCCACCGTGCAGCAGCTGACTTCACTTTTATTATGGCTGTACCAATTATGGCCGGTGCTAGCTTTATCTCATTATTGAAAAACTGGCAATATTTCACGATCGATGCCTTGCCATTTTTCATCGCCGGATTTATTAGCGCCTTTGTGTTCGCCCTTTTATCTATTCGTTTCTTTTTAAAACTGATTAATAAAATCAAACTTGTGCCATTCGCCATTTATCGAATAGTATTGGCCTTAGTTATTTATATCGTATTTTTCTAAAAGCGGACTAGCCTTAGTCCGCTTTTTTATACGTTAAGAAAGTATAAATTGTCAGCGGAGAAGTTGATCCGATGTAGTTGCCAATTTTAGGAATTAAATATAAGTTCAACTACGCTCTGTCTTTGCCTTTTCAAGACTTGCCAATCGGCGAGTTTTCTATATAAGCATTTCATTATCCTGATTTCATAAATATTGATAAAATAGCTTTCAAAGGAAAAACTTTTTAAAGAAGAATGAATGAAGGAAGTTGAATAATATGTCAGTCCAGACTGAAAAAAAATCACTTAACGAAATTCGCTATTCTGTTTTAGATCTATCCCCTATCATTGTTGGCGGAACAGCATCAGAAGCACTTCGTAATACATTAGATCTTGCACAGCATGCCGAAAAATGGGGCTATCACCGATACTGGCTTGCAGAGCATCATAATATGCAAGGGATTGCCAGTTCAGCAACTTCGGTTGTCATCGGGCATGTTGCCGCAGGTACTACATCCATTCGTGTTGGGTCCGGCGGCATTATGCTGCCTAATCACTCTCCACTCGTGATTGCAGAACAGTTCGGGACGTTGGAGTCCCTATTCCCAGGCAGAATTGATTTAGGACTTGGCCGTGCTCCAGGAACAGATCAACTAACCGCCAGAGCTTTAAGAAGAAGCAGCCGCATGGATGGATCGGAATTTCCCGAACAACTAGAGGAGCTTCGGACATATTTCGACCCATCTAGAAGTTCAGCACCTATGCATGTTCGTGCTGTACCGGGTGAGGGGTTAAATATTCCCATCTGGCTGCTAGGTTCGAGCGGTTTCAGCGCTCAGCTTGCGGGTCAGCTTGGACTCCCATTTTCTTTTGCTAGTCATTTTTCACCTGAGAATACGTTGCCTGCTCTTGATTTATATTACCGCAGCTTCCGCCCTTCAAATGTACTAGATGAACCTTATGCAAAGGTTGGAGTGAATATTATTACGGCAGATACGGATGAAAAAGCCAAACGGCTTGCAACATCCCTTCAGTTGCAATTCCTTAATCTTATTCGCAATACGCCTGGACAGCTCCAGCCTCCAGTCGACAATATAGACGAGCATTTGAGCGAATATGAGAAAAGCCTGCTTCAAAAACAGCTTGGTTCCTCCATTATTGGCAGTCCAGACAAAGTGAAAGCTCAGCTGCAAAGCTTCATTCAAGACACAAAGGTCAACGAAATCATGGTCACCGCCCAAATCTATAACCACCAAGACAGACTGCGATCCTTTGAAATTGTCTCTGAGATTATGAATGGGGTGGAGTAGCAGTTAAATATCCGTCATCTTTGAGATGACGGATATTTTTATCGTGAATTTACGTAAAGTGTTATATAAAAAACGGGATGACGAACAGTGTTAGTGGTAAACTTCGTATATTACACTTAACTCTCCAATTTATTGGTAAAATGATGAAACCTGTCACTAAACCTAGTTATATGGACAGGTTTTGAGGAAACCGCCGGAACCTGTCCAGTAAACCGAATTTATTGGACAGGTTTCGGGGAAAGCGATGAAACCTGTCCAATGAACCTGGTAATATGGACAGGTTTTGAGGAAACCGCCGAAACCTGACCAGTAAACTGAATTTATTGGACAGGTTTTGGGGAAAACGATGAAACCTGTCCACTAACCTGTTATTTGGACAGTTAATCAGAGAACATACATCAAGCGTCCTTAATATTAAATATTATCCAATTTCCTCCCAGATACAAGGTCATCGACAAGCTTTTCTGCTGCACGCCTATATAGATTGCTCATATGGGCTAATGAGGCAATCATGAGCGTTTTCTTTAGCACCGCAGATTCATTTTCTATCATTTCACCTATCTCTTCATTTGCATCCTTTCCTTTTTGTTCAATTTGTTCTATAAATGCATGGATATTTTTTTCAGTTAAGTGAAGAAAGCTTTCATAGAAACCGTCTACATCCATACTTTGCTTGATAATTCTTTCATTGATGCCAGACAATGTTTCTTTTATGTCATTAATCGAGAGAGCCCCCTTTAATTGATAAATAAAACTAATTAAAATGAGGTGCTCTTTTGAATACTTTTTATTTTTGATCGGGAATAACAGCTTACCTTTAGCATAATTATTGATCATTGTTTTTGTCAGGATCTTTTCTTCCTCATTACGCTTCGTGCAGCTAAATTTATTTTCAAACAGCTGGATTACTTGATCCATATAGAGATCAATGTCAGGAATTTCATTTAAAGAAATTTGACTATTTAAGTTCAGTGACTCTATCATTTTTTGCAAATTTTCCATTTACATAAACCTCAACATTCATATTTTATAAATAAATAATACTGTATTAAAAAGATTAAGTAAATGATTGACTATCTATTGAAACATATGTATCATTATATGTAGTTATCAAAACTACATAAATTAGGGGGATTATTGATGACATCTTATATCCGAGAGCCAATTAACGGTCTTACACACTTAGCTGGAGCGATTCTTTCCTTTGTTGGACTTCTAGCGATGGTGATCAAGGCATCAATAACAACGGCTTCTCCAATTGCAATCACTTCTGTTATTATTTTTGGCATTAGCATGATCCTGCTTTACTCCGCATCAGCCACCTATCATATGGTAGTTGCTAAGGATAAGGTCATTGCTTTTCTTAGAAGACTCGACCATTCAATGATTTTTGTTTTAATTGCTGGATCCTATACGCCCTTTTGTCTGATTAGCTTAAAGGGAGCAACAGGCTGGTTAATATTTTCTATTGTTTCTGTCATCGCAGTAGTCGGTGTGCTTTTTAAAATGATCTGGTTTAATTGTCCAAGATGGCTATCAACGGTCCTTTATGTGGCAGTAGGCTGGATAATTATATTTGCCTTTTCGCCTTTATCTGAATCACTAAGTTCATCTGGAACTCTCCTCCTCATAGCCGGTGGAATCCTGTACACAATTGGTGGATTAATTTACGCTCTAAAACCTAAGTTTCTAGAGTTTGATTATTTCGGTTTTCATGAAATTTTTCATATTTTCATTATGCTTGGAAGCATGGCTCATTTTCTTTGTGTTTATTTATATGTAATATAAGAAAGAACCCG
>NZ_JBALNX010000047.1:10670-39050 GCF_036962035.1 Bacillus sp. JJ1773 | reverse complement strand
ATTTTAGAGGATAATGCCATTTTAGGGCGAAATGTTATAAAGACTTTTTTATGAAAAAGGTGATAATATAGTAAAGTTATCAAATGTTGCTATTCTGTAATATTTGTAAAAATGAAATTAATTGAATTCTTTTGTATATATGTTAGGATTAATCTGAATTGGTATAGAATAAAACTTGCTTTTTCGAGGGATAATACTTGCCTCTAGCAGGATTACTACGAATACAAGGTGATACTATTGGAGATAAAATTTATCGCTGCCTTTCTAGCGGCTATAGTTACATCCTTACTGATAACGCCCCTTGTCATAAAATTAGCCATTAAGATTGGCGCTATAGACAAACCGAACAAAAGGAAAGTGCATTCAAAAATTATGCCTAGACTTGGCGGTTTGGCCATATTTGGAGGGGTAGTTGCAGGCTATTTTGTCGGTGGGCTATACAATGAAAAAATTACCGGAATTACAGTTGGTGCCATTATTATTGTGATTACCGGCATTCTTGATGATAAATATGAATTATCAGCAAAGTATAAGCTTCTTGGCCAGCTTCTTGCTGCTGGTGCTGTTGTGGGAAGCGGCTTAACTATTGATCATTTAACGATCCCGTTTTTCGGAACGTATGATCTTGGATTATGGACCTATCCAATTACAGTTTTTTGGATTGTGGCCATCACGAATGCGATTAATTTAATTGATGGACTTGATGGTCTTTCTGCCGGAATTTCAGCCATTGTAATTGGTACAATTGCTTTTATGGCTGGAATTGCAGGGAAACCGATGATCTTAATGCTATCGCTTATCTTACTAGGCAGTACGTTAGGCTTCTTGTTCCATAATTTTCATCCGGCAAAGATCTTCATGGGAGATACGGGAGCCTTATTTTTGGGCTATTCGATTTCCGTCCTTTCTTTGCTTGGACTATACAAAAGTGTAACGTTATTTAGCTTTATTGTTCCAATCATCATATTAGGTGTTCCTGTTTTCGATACAACTTATGCAATCATTAGAAGGATTGTCAATAAAAAGCCGATTTCTGCGCCAGACAAATCACATTTGCACCATCGTCTGCTTGCATTAGGGCTATCTCATAGAAAAACCGTATTATGTATTTACGGTTTCGGAATTGTTTTCAGCGTAAGTGCCATACTATTCTCAACAGCAACACTTTGGGTTAGTATTTTCCTCATCTTCGGCCTGCTGCTAATTTTTGAACTGCTGGCTGAAGCGATTGGTTTAGTCCATGAAAAGTATCAGCCTGTTATTAAAATGTATCGTAAGGTTACTGGACGACAATAGGATAGGCCGTTTGTGGACGCCCGCAAACGGCTTTTTTTGAAAAGAAAAATCGAAAAGTGTCAAAAAACAGTAACGAAATTTGTCTGCATATCGTCTATTATGTGATAATATAATTTAGTATTTCATCTAGAAAGCTGGAGGAAATGAGTATGAACATTCCAATGTTAGATTTAAGTGAACAGTATCAAGAATTAAAAGAAGAAATGTTAACAGCCTTAGACCAGGTTATGAGTTCTTCCCGATTTATTTTGGGTGATAACGTTAAAAAGCTCGAGGCTGATGTAGCTGAATTTAGTAATGTTAGTCATGGGATTGGCTGTGCAAATGGCAGTGATGCGATACATATTGCTCTTCAGGCTGCAGGTATCAAGTCTGGTGATGAAGTCATCACTACTCCATTCACATTCTTTGCTACAGGCGGATCTATTGTTCGTGCAGGTGCGACACCTGTATATGTAGATATTGACCCGGTTACATTTAATATCGATCCTGCGAAGGTAGAGCAAGCTATTACAGACAAGACAAAAGCGATTATTCCAGTTCATTTATATGGACAAATGGCAGATATGGAAGAGCTTCGCAAAATTGCGGACAAGCATAATCTGGCCATTATCGAAGATGCTGCCCAAGCGATTGGCGCAAAACAAAATGGAAAGACGGTCGGTGAATTAGGAACTGCTGCTACATACAGCTTCTTCCCGACAAAAAATCTTGGTGCTTACGGTGATGCTGGAATGATCGTGACAAGTGACGATCAAGTAGCTGAGAATTGCCGTGTCATCCGCGTGCACGGAAGCAAACCGAAATATTACCATCATGTATTAGGCTATAATAGCCGTCTAGATGAGCTTCAAGCGGCTGTCCTAAATGTGAAGTTTCCTCATTTAAATAAATGGAGCGAGCTTAGAAGAGAAAAAGCGGCTGTCTATACACAGCTACTTAATGATCAATTAGGTGATCTTGTAAAAACTCCAGTCGTAAAAGAAGGAAATTACCATGTTTTCCATCAGTATACGATCCGTGTAGAAAAACGTGATGAGCTTCAAGCGTTTTTAAAAGAACAAGGCGTACAAACGATGATTTACTACCCGCTTCCGCTTCATGTTCAGCCTGTATTTAAAGATTTAGGTTACCAAGAAGGAGATCTGCCTGAATCCGAAAAGGCTGCAAAAGAAGCGTTATCACTTCCAATGTTCCCAGAACTAAAACAGGAGCAGCAGGAATATGTTGTAGCTAAAATCAAGGAGTTTTACAACAAATAAAAAACCGAATGAAACGTCGCCGAAAAGGGGGCGTTTCTTTACTTGCCAGTAAGGCTGGCTAATTCCCGGCTTTCTTCTAACTCATAGAGATCGGTTGGAACATTTTTAGCTGGGAATCAAAGAATATTGATAAATTTTAAAAGGAATGGTGGTCCTGTTGGCAGAACAGAAAAGGTTTGTATTATATGAATACCTCGTATTCTTTTGGAAAAAGAAGGTTTTCTTTTTAATTATTCCTCTGATTTTTACCTTATTAGGATTCGGTGGCTCATATTTAATTCCTAAAGAGGGAAAATATGTAGGGAGTGCAACGGTTTTTACTGGATCTATAAAATTAAAGGCGTTAACGAATCCGGTCAGTATTGAGGCTGATTTTGGCAAGGATGTCCATGGTGTCATTGATACTTATGTATCAAGTGAAAGCTATATAAAAATTAAAATTTACGATGATAACAAAGAACGCCTTGAGCAGGATCTTCAAAAGATGACGGCGGGTGTTGAAAAGGCGCTTGTGGAAAACTTTGACCTAAGATATAAAGCGACAGAAGAGGGAATAAAACTTAATGAAAAAAAGTTTGCTGCACTTGAAGGTGTATTAGAATCAAGCAGCGCGAAATTAGAAAGCAATAACCTGACAATTGATGAAACGTCAAATATTACTAGTTTACTTGAATACACAGAATTTGAAGCATCTGCAACTGCAGCTTCAATACAAAAAATGGGCACTGATTTAACCTTTTTCGAGCCGCCTTCCATTGTTAGTCAAGACGTGAAGACAATGGACACCTATAAATTGGAGTTTTCATTAGCAGGTCTAATTTTGGGGGTTTTTGCAACTTTTCTAATCCTTATGCTTTGGAACTATATTAACGAGGCCCGGAGGTATTACAAACATGATTAATTTTGCCATCGTAGGAATGGGGCATATAGCAAACAAACATATTGAGGCAATTGAAAAAGCAGAGAATGCAAATTTATTTGCTATTTGCGATACGAATCCAGCACGTTTGGAAATGGACAATCCGAATGTGAAAAAGTATACCGATCTTCAAAAAATGCTAGAAGAAAACCCGGAAATTCATGTAGTCAATATTTGTGTCCCATCCGGCCTGCATGCTAGATTGACGAAAATTGTGGCAGAAAACGGAAGGCATATTATTGTAGAAAAGCCGATGTCATTAAAGCTTCAGGATGCTGAAGATATGATTCAATACGCGAATGACCACGGTGTGAAGTTAGCTGTCGTTCATCCAAACCGTTTCAGACCAGCGATTCAGAAGTTAAGAGAGCAAATGGATGCAGGTGCTTTCGGGAAACTAAGCCATGCAAATGCAACAGTTCGATGGAATCGTAATCAAGCTTATTATGATCAGGCTGAATGGAGAGGAACGAAGGAGTTTGATGGCGGTGTTCTAATGAATCAGGCCATTCATGATCTTGATCTAATGCTTTGGCTAATGGGTCCTGTTGAATCTGTACAGGCTATGGCAGCAACCCGTCTGCGAAAAATTGAGACAGAGGACGTTGCGGCGGCTGTTGTCCAATTTAAAAATGGCGCACTAGGCGTCATTGAAGCAGCGACAACCATTTATCCGAAAAACTTGGAAGAGTCCCTTGCGATTTTCGGCGAAACTGCATCTGTGAAAATTAGCGGTCGAAATGCTAATTTCATTGAAACATGGGACATTGAGGGAGTATCTGAAGAGGATGCGGACAAAATAAAAAATGAAATTAAAGCAGATCCATTTGGGAAGCCAGGGCATCAATGCATCATCGAAGATATGGTGCTTGCTGTGCAAGAAAATCGTAATCCAATTGTAACTGGCGAAGACGGTCTTGCTCCTGTAAAATTAATACTGGCCATTTTAGAATCAGCCGAAACAGGGAAAAAAGTCGTTCTATAAGTGAAACTTCATTAAGTGGCAGCCTTGCTGCCCGTAATCTGCTCTAAAAGGAGAAATAAAGATGGACGTATATACATCATTATTAAATAAAATTGAAAAGAAAGAAGCTGTCATTGGAGTAGTCGGACTAGGTTATGTTGGTCTGCCGCTAGCAGTTGAAAAAGCAAAAGCCGGCTATAAAGTAATCGGTTTTGATGTGCAGGCAGCGCGTGTTGAGCAAGTAAATATGGGAATTAACTATATTGGAGACGTTGTGGATCAAGATTTAGCGGATATGATCAAGAACGGTCATTTGGAAGCTACTACTGATTACGCTCGAATTCAAGAGGTTGATGCTGTAGCTATTTGCGTGCCAACACCACTTGATATTTATCAGCAGCCGGATACTTCTTATGTGAAAAGCTCATCTAAAGAGATTGCGAAATATGCACATGAAGGCATGCTTGTTGTATTAGAGTCCACAACTTACCCAGGAACAACAGAGGAAATTGTAAAGCCAACTCTTGAAGAGAAAGGCTTTAAAGTTGGAGAAACTGTGTTTGTTGCGTATTCACCAGAGCGTGTTGACCCAGGTAACAAGCAATTTAAAACGAAGAATACCCCAAAGGTTGTAGGCGGTATTACCGAAAATTGTACGAAAGTGGCAGCTGCCCTTTATCGAAATGTCCTTGAAGGGGATGTACACGAAGTATCTTCTCCAGCTATTGCTGAAATGGAGAAAATCTTTGAAAACACGTTCCGCCACATTAACATTGCCTTAGCGAATGAAATGGCGATTTTATGTGATAAAATGGGCATCGATGTATGGGAAGTAATTGATGCAGCGAAAACAAAGCCTTACGGATTCATGGCATTCTACCCAGGTCCTGGTTTAGGCGGTCACTGTATCCCAATCGACCCATTCTATTTAACATGGAAAGCGCGCGAATATAATTACCATACAAAATTAATCGAGCTTGCAGGCGAAATTAATAACAGCATGCCAGAATACGTCATTACACGTTCAATGCAAGTTCTAAATGAAGACGGTAAAGCTCTTCGCGGTGCAAAAGTAGCTGTCCTTGGTGTAGCTTACAAAAAGGACATTGACGATGTTCGTGAATCACCAGTTCTTAAAATTGTTGAGCAATTAGAGCACCATGGCGCTGATTATACTGTGGTTGATCCATACGTAAAATCATTCAGATCATGTGATCAGCAAGTTGAAACAGTCGAGCTGTCTAAAGAGCTATTAAACGAGGCAGATCTCGTATTAGTAACGACCGATCACACTGATTTCGATTACAGCATGATTGCTCAAGAGAGCAAAGTCATTTTTGATACGCGTAATGCATTGAAAGGTATTGAAAAGCCAAATAAGTATATTAAATTGTAATAGATATCCGCCACCCTAGCGATATATCCGCGACATTGGCGTAGATATCCGCGACTCTAGCGATATATTCGCGACATTGGCATAGATATCCGCCACTCTAGCGATATATCCGCGACATTAGTGTAGATATCCGCGACTCTAGCGTTATATCCGCAACATTGGCATAGATATCCGCGACTCTAGCGTTATATCCGCAACATTGGCATAGATATCCGCCACTTCAGTGATATATCCGCAACTCATATTATAAAAGGTAAAGGGAGACTTTCGAATATGAATTATATTGATCCTTCCGCTCAAGTAGATCCATCCGTTCAAGTTGGACATTTTTCGGTCATTGAAAAAGATGTGAAAATCGGTAAAGATGTCATCATCGGTAACCGTGTAACGATTCACGAAGGTACAATCATTGGCGACAACACGACAATTGCCGATGGTGCAGTTGTTGGGAAGCCGCCAAAGCCTGCTAAGACTAGTACGGTTAAGCTTTCGGCTTCAATCCCGGCACTGGAAATCGGGGAAGAAGTGACAATTGGGGCGAATTGCGTGATCTATCGCGGCGCCAAAATTGGTTCGAGCACGCTGATTGCGGACCTTGCAAGCGTTAGAGAAAATGTCGAAATCGGTAACCTTGTCATTGTGGGCAGAGGGGTAACCGTAGAGAATTATGTGAAGATTGGCGACCGGACAAAAATTCAATCTAACTCTTATATTACAGCTTACACGACTCTTGAAGAGCAAGTATTCATTGCTCCATGCGTAACAACGACAAATGACAATTTTATGGGCAGAACGGAAGAGCGCTTTGATAAGATCAAGGGCGCCCATGTGAAAAAAGGAGCTCGTGTTGGCGGAGCCTCCATTATCCTGCCTGGAATCACAGTGGCAGAAGAAACATTTGTGGCTGCAGGTGCATTAGTCACGAAGGATACAGAGCCTAAGACATTGATTAAAGGAGTTCCTGCTAAGTTCACCAAAATGGTAGACGAGCGGGAGCTATTATAGGGTGTTCGCCCAAATTAAGCGTTTAGGAGCGGATTCGCTCCTTTACGCATTTATGAACGTTGGTACGAAGCTGATTGCCTTTATCATGCTTCCTATCTATACTTCTTTTCTTGCCCCTGCGGAATATGGGGTAATAGATTATTTGGATCGGATTACCTCGATGCTTACCTTCTTAGTCATCTTTGGCACCGATTCGGCTCTCGCTTTTTATTACTTCGAATCGGAGGATAAAAAGAAGAAGCTTGATTATGTTAGGTCCGTCATGACCTTTAGACTCCTGATTGTTCTTATTATTGCTATCGTCTTTCTTATCGGCGGCCAATGGCTGGCTCAACTGCTTTTAGATGATGCCGCCCTCTATAATTTGCTCTACATTGCCATTGGGGTTATGGCCTTGGATACCGTCATCGCCTTAATCTTAACGGTTCTTCGGTACGACTTTTTTACAAAAAAGGTCGTTATCTTTACGATATTGAAAATGCTCTTAATTGCAGTCTTTTCCTACGGATTTTTAGCTTATGTCAGCCCTACAATCGATGGCATTTTATATGGACGGCTGATCAGTGTAGCCATCGTTGCTGTGCTGTTAATCAAGCCTTTATTGAAATTCATTAAATTTACCTTTAATAAAAAGCTATTAAAGGAAATCTTAATCTATGCGGCACCGCTTGTTCCGGCATCTCTCGCATTCTGGGTGATCGTCAACGCGAATTCACTTCTATTAGAAAAGTTTACTTCTTTTCACGAAGTAGGTATTTACGGGTCAGCGGTAAAGTTTGCTTCTTTAATAACGCTACTTACGAGCGGTGTGCAAATGGCTTGGAGACCTTTTTCAATGTCACTAAAGGACAAAAAGGACAGTCCCGTTTTATTTGCGAAGCTCTACTATGGTATCCTGTTAGTAGGAACCATTGGTGTTTTAATGGTTGCCACACTTATGCCGTGGATTATTCGCATGTTAAGCAGCGAATATCATGAAGCCTATCAGTATGTTGCGATTTTGTCGGCTGTTACCTTCCTGAATTTTTTCTATATGATTATTTCAGTTGGCATTTTCTTTACGAAACAAACGAAAATTATTTCGTACGCGTTTGGAATGGCAGCCGTTGTGAATATTATTTTAAACATAGTATTAATCCCATCGTTTTCGATTTGGGGAAGCGTTGCGGCTTATTTGATTTCCTATATCGTGGCCATTACGTATATTTTCTTTAAAAGCCAAAAGCTATACCATGTGCCTGTTTCATTTGGCAAAATGACTTTTTTATTCATAACCTCTCTATTAGCTGTGATCGCGATTGTCTATATTCAAGAGAGCAGCATCCCTGATCTCAATATCATTTTTGCTTGGCTTGGATTTATCGTTGCCATCCTGTTATCGCGGGTGGACAAAGATTTATTGAAAAAAAGATCAAGGGCAATTTAATGTAAAATAGGTGATCCGTTTGTTCTATGAAGTTAGAATTACCAATAACAGGCTCATAAAAGAAATTTCAGTTCCCTTTGGCCATGCTTATTTTGGCGGCTATGTGATTTATCAGGGAAAATATTATCATCAGGATAATATTCAAGATATCCTAGAGGCAAACTTTTTTGAAAAACATTTACAAGATTTAATTGGGGAGTTTGTTTTTATTCAAGCTGACCAAAATGGAATAACAGCGATTGTCGATCGGAAGCGCAGTATTCCGCTTTTCTACTATAAAGAAGGATCTCGCTGGATTGTGACAGATAAAATTGCTCATCAGCAAGATCGGATGCTCCAGAAGACCGCTGCAAAAGAGTTCATTCTTACAGGGTTTACCGCGAATGAAAAAACGCTTTATGAAGAGGTATATCAAATTGAAGCCGGCTCTTATCTTCAAATCGATGAAGCGGGAACAGTCGATAATCATGAATACTACCAATTTTACCACCATCCTGAAAACAAGGAGCTAGAGCAATTCAGTGAAGAGCTTCAGGCGGTTTTCCATGAGGTATTCAACGATTTAATCAAACGTTTGATTAATAAGGTTCCGATTTTGCCATTGAGCGGCGGATATGATTCGCGGATTATTGCCATTTTGCTGAAGGAATATGGGATTGAACATATTGCTTCCTTCACATATGGAAAAAGGGAAAATAAAGAAGCACAGGTAAGCCGTGATATCGCCAAGCGACTTGGATTAAAGTGGGACTTTATTGAGTACAAAAAGGATGATTGGCATCGCTGGTATCATTCTCAGGAATGGAAGGACTATGTTGATTTTGCTGTGAATGGTTCGTCCATGGCCCATCTTCAGGATTGGCCGGCAGTAAGGGAGATCGTTACGAAACAGGATGCAGATTATGTCTTCATTCCAGGACATTCCGGCGACTTTGTAGCAGGTAGCCACTTAGCCTATGAAATCACGGTGGACCGTGAATTTACGGCTGACGATGTTGTGCAGTTTAACCTTAATAAGCATCACAAGTTATGGGAAATGGGACAAGGGCTTCACTCATCTGCCACAGACGTTATAGCTGAAATGAAAAGGTCGTTTAAAGACCTTCCGTATCAAACAAATGAGCAGGCAAGCGCCCTATTTGAATACTGGGATTGGCGAGAGCGGCAGGCAAAGTTTATTATCAACTCTATTCGCGTGTATGAGTTTTACGAAAAGGGATGGGATATTCCGTTATGGGATGACCGGTTAATGGAGTTTTTCAAAACAGTCCCTGTTGAATATCGCTTCAAGAAGTACTTATATGATTACACATTGAACAAAATGTATCCGGATTATTTCCCTGAGCCTGTAAAGCCAGTTGGGAAGGAGACATCTTTAAAACAGAAATATGGTGTCTTCTATAATACCGCGAAAAAGCTCTATAACAAGAAAAAGCTTTACCAGCAATACTATACAGAGCCTATGGAATGGTATGGAATTTATAAGACTTATCCTGAGTACGTGATGGCTTTGTCTTTCAAACATAATGGATACAAATATTCACAGCCTTATAATATTAATTCATTTTTAGCAAAAGACTATATTCAAAGCTTGAAAGGTGAATTTAAATGAAAATATTAACGATTCTTGGCGCAAGGCCACAATTTATTAAAGCAGCACCGGTATCAAGGGTTTTAAGAAAGCATATGGATGAGAAAATCATTCATACAGGTCAGCACTATGATGCAAATATGTCTGATATTTTCTTCGAAGAGCTTCATATTCCAAAGCCGGATTATCATCTTGGTGTCGGATCTGGTAACCATGGCAAGCAAACAGGTGAAATGCTTGCGAAAATTGAAGAAATCGTATTGAGCGAGAAGCCAGATTATTTAATGGTTTATGGGGATACGAACTCTACGCTAGCGGGCGCACTTGTGGCTGCTAAATTGCACGTTCCTGTTGTTCATATTGAAGCTGGACTAAGAAGCTTTAATAAGAAAATGCCGGAAGAAATTAACCGCATTATGACGGATCATGTTTCAGAATTCCTATTCTGCCCAACAGATACAGCGGTTGAAAATTTAACAAACGAAAATATTACCCGCAATGTGTTTAACATCGGGGATGTGATGTATGATGCTGTTCTGTATAACCGTGAGCTAGCGAAGGAAAAATCAAATATCCTTGAGGAAGCTGGATTAACTTCGAAAAATTATCATTTAATTACGATTCACAGAGCAGAAAACACCGATGATCTGCAAAATATGAAAAATATTTTAGAAGCCTTTTCGAAAATTGAAGAGGTTAAGGTGTGGCCAATTCATCCAAGAACGAAACATAAATTGGCTGACTATGGTTTAAATCTCGAAGATGTTACAAACTTAAAAGTCATTGATCCTGTTGGCTATTTAGATATGTTAACTTTAGAAGCTAATGCGAAGAAAATTGTAACCGATTCTGGCGGCGTTCAGAAGGAAGCCTATTTCATGCAAGTACCTTGTGTGACAATCCGTGAGCAAACGGAATGGGTAGAGACCTTAACAGGGGAAGCCAATATCCTTACAGGCACAGATACTGAAAAAATCTTAGCTGCCGTTCAAAAAGAGGTTCATCCTGAATATAAAAAAGTGTTCGGTGATGGTCAGGCTTCAGAAAAAATTGTTGAACTTCTTAACAAAAAGTAGGTGCTGACGAATGTTGGCTTTCACGATATGGGTGATCGTATTAATTGTTTCCATCAAACTATTTTCTAGCGTGTCTGGGAGCCTTTCCTTTACGAAACCCAATTTAAATTCATTAATCTTTTATTACTCCTTGTTTGTTTCCTGTTATATCGGAAGCCTGCTGATTGCTTTAGACATCGATCATTATTATATGATTAACAAGCTTGATCATGATGTTTATCGCTATATCGGCTTCGGAGCGGTATCCTTTGTCATGATTATGCTGCCGCTTACGATGTTTCTTGTCAGCAAGCTGGCTGGGTTTGATGCAAAAAAGGAATTCAATGACTATTTGAAAAAACCAATTGAAGAAACGTTTAATCAAAAAAATGAATTTTACTTGTTATTTCTAGGCCTCTCGATGATTTGTATGCTGGCCGTTGCCTATACGCTTTTAAAGACGAATCAAGTACCGATCATCTCCCTTTTAAAAGGGAATCTTTCGGAATTAGGGTTACAGCGGATTGAAGCAGCAAGGAACTTTGGTGGGAATGTATTAATAAGAAATATTTTCGCGATTGCTTTGACACCGCTTCTATCGTTAATTGCGTATGTATATGCGGTAAAAACAAGGCATTTGAAATGGATCTTTTTATTCTTCGCCCTTTTTGTAAGTGCAATAGTGATTAGCGTATATGACTTATCGAAATCACCGATTATTTTCTACATCATTATGTTTATATTTGTCAGACTGTATGTTGGCAAACTAGTGTTAAAGTGGCAGAAAATAGTAGGCTACACGATTAGTGGAGCAGCAGTCATTGTTGTTATGTATGTCTTTATCCAAGGTGTAAATGATCTGGACAGTTTTCTTAACTATTCATCCGGACCAATCGGACGAATTATTCTTGCTCAAATTTCGCCTACTTTCTTGCATTTGGATCTTTTTGGCCATTCCATCCCATTTCTTAATGGCAGGAGCCTTCCATCCATTATTATCGAAAGGTTTGATATAGAGCAGGTCCGTTCCGCGAGATTGGTGATGGCCAATGCTTTCCCGAATCGGATTGAAGATGGGACTGGCGGAGTGCTGAATACGTTATTTATTGCTGAAGCTTATGCGAATTTCGGATATTTGGGGATTATCCTAGGCACGATTTACGTAGGAGTTCTCGTTCAGCTTATCTATATCATTTTTATCAGACTGCCAAAAAATCCTGTCTTTTTATGCCTGTTTATTTATTTTTCCATTAATATTCCGCGGACATTAGTAGGTGGATTTACGGATTTTCTATTCAATCCCATTTGGATTTTTATCACTTGCTTATTCGCGGGAATTCTATTGTTTATTAGACTTCGTTTGGATTTGTTCGCTTACTTTTCAAAAAGAGGGTCTGTTAAGTCTTAATGTAAAATTCTGGTTGGGCGAACTTGCTTTAAAGTGTAGTTAAAGGACACGGTTTGGCGTTTATCACCTCTTTATGTCCTTTATAACCAAGTTAAAGGACATGCAATGGCGGTTATCCACATTATGTGTCCTTTAAACCTAAGTTAAAGGACATGCAATGGCGGTTATTCACATTATGTGTCCTTTAAACCCAAGTTAAAGGACACGCAATGGCGGTTATTCTCACTTTGTGTCCTTTAAACCCAGTTAAAGGACCACGCTATGGTGATACCCCCATTTTTCCATGGGGTTTATCTAAAGCACACTTGAAAAGCAGGCGACGAACGATAAGGAGAACATATAATGAAATCAGTTTTGCTTTATTATCCTTTTGAAATAGCTGAAAATGCGAATAGCGGTTCCAAGCTTCGACCTAAGGAAATGTATAAGGCGTTTCAGGAATGGGGAGCGAAGGAGAATGTCGAAATTCTGCTTTTGGCAGGAAATTCTTCTGCGCGGGAAACCCTTTTTGAACAATGGAAGGCAGAAGGGAAGCTTGAAAATGTTTGGTTTTGCTATATGGAAAATCAAACGATTCCTTTTTGGCTGACAGATAAAGGGCATATTCCGAAAAAGCCGTTTATTGATAAAAAGGTGATGAGTTATTTAAAGCAGCGTCAAGTCCCTGTTGGCGTTTTCTATCGTGATGTATATTGGAAGTTTGATGAGCTTTATCCGTTAAAAGGTGTTAAAAAGCCGGTTATGCAAACCATTTATCGTATGGAGGAAAGGTTTTACAATAAGTATTGCCAAGTTATTTTCTTGCCTAGCGATGCGATGGGGAAGTATGTTGACATTCAAAGAGAGAAAATATCCCTACCGCCAGGCGGCAAAAAAGTGGACGTAGTGAAGAAGGAAAAGGATACTCAGTTCGCGCAAGGTCTTTATGTCGGCGGTATTAATAATGAAGATTACGGATTATTTTTGCTGCTTGATGCACTAGAAATTGCGAACAAGCAGGAAAAAGTGTCCGAATTGACGATTGTTTGCCGTGAGGATGAATACAAACAATTGCCCGAAGAGAAAAAGGCTCGCCTGCAAGAGATGGATGTAACCATTCAGCATGTAAGCGGCGAAGCATTAAATGATCTTTATCGTGAAATGGATTTTGCCTTTATTCCTAGATATCGGAGCACGTACAATGATTTCGCTGTTCCTGTTAAGCTTGTTGAGTATCTCTCTAATGAACTGCCAGTGATCGCCACATATTGTCAGGCGCAAAGAGAGATAATAGAGTCAGATGGGTACGGAATTATTTGCGAGGATAAGCCCGAGGATATGGCAAGAGCCATTAAAGAGATGGCCCTTAAGGCTACAGGATATCGGGAAAACATTCAAAACACCTTTTTGCAAAAGCATTCATGGACTGCTAGGGTGGAAAAAATTAAGAATGCCTTAGTAAAAGAGTAGTTTCGAGGCGCTGAAGCGCATTTACAGGAGGATTTATGAAAGTATTAATTTTGGCTCCAAGCAGGTCGATACACACGCATAAGTGGGCCTTATTTTATAAAAATAACGGGATAGAGGTTAAGGTTGTTACCTTTGCGGACCATTATTCTGAGGAAAATGCGAAGGAAATTGATACGATTACACTTCCCAAGCTTTTACCGGGGAAGCTATCTTATTTTTCAAGCGTTTTTGCCCTTAAGAAGGTGTTAAAACAATTTAAACCCGATATTTTCCATGCCCATTACGCCTCAAGCTATGGCTTTGTCGGAGCGCTTGCGAATTATAAGCCTTTTTATTTGTCTGTATGGGGAAGAGATGTTTTTCAGTTTCCGCAGCAGGGCAGTTTAAATCGGAAAATGGTTGAATATACTTTGTCGAAAACGGATGTGATTGGTTCTACAAGTCATATCATGGCTAAAGAAACGAATAAGTATACAAACAAAAACATTTTTGTTACGCCATTTGGAGTAGATATGGCGAAGTTTAAGCCTCTGCCAGGCTTAAAATCTGAGGACCATATTACGATTGGAACGGTTAAGGCACTCGAAGATAAATATGGAATTGCGGATTTAATTCATGCCTTTGCAGACATCTATAAGAGTAAAAACAATGCAAGGCTGCTTATTGTAGGGGATGGCCGTCAGAGGGATGAATATATCCAATTAACCCGCGATTTGAAAATCGATGAGGTCACTACTTTTACTGGACGGGTTCCAAATGACAAGGTTCCGGAATATATCAATAAAATGGATGTATTTGCCGTCCCTTCAACAGAGGATAGTGAGAGCTTCGGTGTCGCCGCGGTTGAATCGATGGCGTGCGGAGTGCCGGTAGTCGTTTCCAATGTTGGCGGATTGCCTGAAGTCGTTGTTGAAGGCAAGACTGGATACGTTGTACCGAAGGAAAATCCGAAAGAGTTAGCAAAAGCCATCCTTTCTTTAGTTGAAAATAAAGAAAAGAGCAGAGAAATGGGGCTAGCAGGAATAGAGCATGTGAAAGCTCATTATAATTGGGTAGATAATGCCAATGGAATGCTAGACCTATATGAAAAAACCTTGAAAGAGGGGATGAAATCATGATTAAAAAGGCGGTAATTCCTGCTGCAGGGTTGGGGACTAGATTTTTGCCGGCAACAAAAGCACAGCCGAAGGAAATGCTTCCAATCGTTGATAAACCAACGATTCAATATATTATTGAAGAAGCCGTTGAGTCAGGGATTGAGGATATTATTATCGTAACGGGAAGAAGCAAAAGGGCGATTGAGGACCATTTTGATAAATCCGTAGAGCTAGAAATGCTGCTTGAAAGAACAGGCAAGCACGATATGCTCGAAGTTGTTGAGAATATCTCTAATCTCGTTGATATTCATTATGTTCGCCAAAAAGAGCCGCTTGGTCTAGGACATGCTGTGTTATGTGCGAAGAAGTTTATCGGAAACGAGCCTTTTGCGGTATTGCTAGGTGATGATATCGTTGATAGTGAAGTTCCGGCTCTTAAACAAATGATTAATCAGTATAATCAAGTTCAATCCAGTATATTGGGCTGTAATGAGGTACCGCTTTCTGAGGTTAATAAGTATGGAATCGTAAATTACTCAGAAAAATCGGGGGACCTTTATAAGGTAGAAAGTTTGGTTGAGAAGCCAGCGATTGAAGAGGCTCCATCCACACAAGCGATTGTTGGGCGCTATATTTTATCGCCAGCCATTTTTGAATTGCTTGAAGAGGTTGCCCCGGATAAAAAGGGTGAAATCCAGCTTACAGATGCGATTGATCGTTTATTAGGAAAAGAATCGATTTATTCCTATATTCTTCAAGGAAAGCGATACGATGTTGGGGATAAATTTGGTTTCTTACAGGCATCAATTGATTATGCTTTAAAGCGTCCAGATCTTAAAGATAAGCTGGAAGCGTATATTAAACAGTTAAATGTGAACTAATTGGAGATGGGAAAATGAGAGTGATTTATTTATGTCAACATTTTCCCCCTGAAACAGGTGCTCCGCAAATTCGTGTGTATGAAGTAAGTAAAGAGCTAATTAGCAGAGGACATCAGGTGGAAGTGATTACCGCATTTCCTCATCACCCTCACGGAATTATCCCGGAGGAATATCGAGGAAAGTTTTATATGTTTGAAGAGTGGGATGGGATCCCTGTTCATCGTTCTTGGATTTACCCATCTCCAAAGGGAAGTTTTTGGAAGCGGCTTGCTTCTTATTTTTCCTTCACCTTTAGTGCCTTTTATTCCATTATGAAATCCAAGCCAACCGATGTGATCATCTGTAATTCCCCGCCGTTATTTCTTGGGATTACGGGTTACCTCGGTGCGAAAATGAAGCGGGCTAAGTTTGTCTTCAACATTGCGGATATTTGGCCGGAATCAGCGGTGGAGCTTGGCATTTTGAAAAACAAAAGCTTTATCCGGATGGCGGAGATCCTTGAAAGATTCTTGTATAGGAAGTCGTGGAAAATTGCGACAGCTACTGATGGCATTAAGGATTATATGGTTCGAAAGGGCAAGAGTGAAGCAGATGTATTTCTTCTTCCAAATGGAGTAAATACAGATACCTTTTTGCCCCTTCCAAAAGATCATGAACTGCTAGAGAAAATCGGCATTCAGGGAAAAAAGGTATTTATGTACGCAGGAGCTTTGGGTTATGCTCAAGGATTAGATTCCGTATTGGGGGCAGCTCTTATATTAAAGGACAAGCTTCCAGATGTACATTTTCTCTTCGTTGGAGACGGTCAGGAGCGAGAAAAACTGTTGAAAATGAAAGAGGATTTTCAGCTAGATAATGTGACGTTCTACGGTTCTGTTCCTGTCTCGGAAATGCCAAGGATGTTCTCGATTTGTGATTATAGTATAGTTTCGTTGAGAAACATTGAACTGTTTAAAGGAGCAAGGCCATCGAAAATTTTCCCTGCTATTTCTTCAGGGAAACCCGTTTTATACTGCGGGGATGGAGAAAGTGCTGCCATTTTGGATGAATACCATTGTGGTAAGATTGCTCCGCCGGAAAACCCAGAGGGAATTGCGGCTGCCATTGAGGAGCTAATGAAAGTATCTGATGATGAGTATCAAGCCATGAGTGAAAATGGACGCAAGCTTGCGATTGAGCAGTATTCATGGAAGAGCATTGTCGATGATATTCTGGATAATATTGATATAAAGCGAAAAGAAAAAGCCAATTCCTGATTGTGGAATTGGCTTTTTAGCTTATTATCTAGATACCGTTGTCCCCTGGAAGTAATGAGTAAGGATTTGCTCGGCAGTCCAGCCTCTTTCCGCAAAGCCTTTTGCACCGTATTGACTCATGCCGACTCGGTGGCCCCAGCCTTTCCCGTTTAGGGTAACAGTTGTAATGTTTCCTGTTCCTTCGTTCGATACGACGCCGCTCGCCGTTTGAATGGAAACTTTTGAATCCGTCAGAGTGACTTCGCCATTTGCTGTTTGCACTTTTTGCCCTTTCAAATCTCCAATAGCGGTCGTTCCGCTAGAAGTCTGTACAGAAAGATTTTGCGAAGCAGAGCCATTAAGCTGAATGTCGAACCAGTTGGATTGCAATTTATTATACAGCTGTACGTTGTTCAGCGGAAAATAGTTTCGAATAATTGATTCATTTCCCGTTACGGTTTTATCCCCTGCAGAGGTTTTTATTGTAATGCCTCTTACTTCTCCGTTAGCACCTGTTTTTGATAAGGCAATGTCATAGATTTGTGCTGATAGATCTGTGAATCCAAAAGATTTTAGCAGAGTTTCAGCAGGAAATGTTTCAGTCCAGTTGCTGAACGGAGATGATTCATATGGATCATCTACTGAAACTAGATATGGGAAGTGCTCTTGCTTAGAGTTCCAAACATCACCAACATTTGCTGTTCGGCCGCCGCTGGTGGAAAAGAAAAATGTTTGGATCGGCTTGCCATTATATTTAACTAGCATGCCCTCTGTTTCTTTAATAGCCGCATTCGTTCTTGCATCTTCACCAGAATATCCTCGATATACTTGGCTAGCCGCGGTGCTTGTCAGCATCAAGGTGTTGGCAGCATAGCTTCTTGCTGATATCGCTTGAGCCTTTAGTGCTTCCTTATGAAAGGAGGCAGGCATTTCACTCGGGACAACACCCTTTAAATAATCTTCCATATCAAGAATGTTAATTATTTCGACCTTGTTTCCATTTGGTTTAAAAAAGAAGCTGCCTCTATATGTAGTGCCATTGCTAACTCTTACAAGTGATGTGCTTGTGCTGATTTTTTCCTGTAAATTAAAGCCTGTTACAGAGTTAAGGCTAGTCCCATTAAAAGTGACATTTACATTTGAACCTTCCTTTTTAACGGTAAGAACCGTCCCTTGTGGAATTTCTGTAATTTCAGCTGTATCTTTGTTGCTTAATTGATAACTGCCATTTGCGGTCAGCGTAACACTAGTTGCCAGATGTACAGATACATTTACTTCTTTCGGATAATTTACTAGTTCAGATGCTTTTGAGTCTGTTGGAAGATAGACTAGGAGCAATAGTAAACTAGCAATGATAGAAATGAATTTCTTCAACTTATTTCACCTCGCTAAGAGATCCGGATACCCATCCTTTTACTCCAGCAGAAGTTTCAGCATTGTACCAAACTTCTCCTTTTGCGTTAGTAAATGTTGAAATATATTTCAAAGTTGTTCCTTTTTTCAGCGTTTCGATGACGGCATAGCTAGTCGTAGCACCTTTACGCAGATGAACATCTCCAAATGTAACGACCTGTGTCGGACCGCTCGTGCTCGGTTTGGTTACAGAAACCTCATTCGAAAATACCCATCCCTTTACAGTAGCTGAAAGTTCAACACGATACCAAAGGCCTGTTGAGGAAGTAAATTGATCAATGACCTTCAAGGATGTTCCTTGTGTTTTTGTAGCGATGACTTTATAGCTTTTCGTTGCGCCGGAATGAATATTAACCGATGCATTGGCTACATAAACAGTCGATGGAAGTTCTCCGTTTGCCGGTGGCTGAGTCGTAGTTGGTGGTGGCGTTACAGGATTAGAACCTAGTTGAGAAATCTGAGCTTTCAAACTATTAATCTCTTGCTGTTGTGAATTAATCTTATTCTCAAGCTCAGTCATTTTTGTCTTCATTGGATTTAATTGAGAGGTTACCCAATCCACACTGGCTAATACAACATTGCTAGAAGCGTTCATCGCCTGTGGAGTTGCCAATACAGCGCCTGCTCCAATGCTAAGTGTCAATGCTCCAGCAACAATTAATTTTTTAGACCGGTTCATTTATTTTTTGCCCCCTATGTATTTTTTTGTTTTATAAAAAAAAATTTGGGTATTATATAAAAAATACCCAAATTCACTTACATATAGTAGATTAACATAAATTTTTTTGTCGGGAAATAGGATTACTAGATTTTAGAAATTGTTAAAGTATTCCTCTAAACCTTTCGTGATCCCAACGGCCGCTTTTTTGCGGAATGCTGTTGTTTTTAGTAACGCTTCTTCATTTGGGTTAGAAATGAATGCTAGTTCAACAAGAACACTTGGAAGATCATTCATACGGTTTACATAGAATGATTGTTCCTTTACACCTCTATTATACGTATTCATAGAGGAAACCATATTTTTCTGAATTGCGGTTCCTAGCGTTTTACTTCTAGGACCGTTAAAGTTAACGGTTGAATTATAATAGGTCGTTGTTCCTTTAGATGTTGAAGAAAAAGAGTCTCCGTGAATGCTAATGAATGCATCCGCCTGTGAACGATTTGCGATATCGGTTCTTTGTGATAGCTCTAAAAAGATATCTGTACTCCTAGTTAAAGTGACAATCGCTCCATATGCTTCCAGTTCCTCCTTGAGGATTAGAGCAGTGCCTAAATTCACATCTTTTTCTTTTAGCCCAGTCGGACCAACAGCCCCTGCGTCTTTTCCGCCATGCCCGGCATCAATAATAACATGCTTGCCAAGCAGTCCTAATGGGACAATTTTGATGGATAACTTATCGTTATAATCTCTGATTGTAAAAGAGTAGCCTGGCTCAAAAGTGATGATTACAGATTTTTCACTGCCGGACGAAATAGTCTCAACGGATTGAATTCCTGGAATGTTCCCTTTTGGCAGATCAACGTCCGTTAATCCTCCGGAAAGCTTTAGTCGATTGGACGATAAAGTAGAGTAGGAGATTGAATATTTACTAGGCTTCTTCCAGTTTAAGTATTGATGCCCATCCAAACTTGTTACTTCAGGAGAAAGAAGCTTCTTCTCTAATAACTGGAGGGAATCCATATGTGTATCCTGAATCCAGCCTGTATTTCCAGATGAGCTCTTTACTTGAAGCCAATATTGACCAAGTGAATTCGTAAAGTCACCAACAAAAGTTATAGTACTATTCTTTTTTAGAACTTCCTTTACTTTATATTGGGTTGAAGCACCGGAATGTAAAGAAATATTGCTAGCTCCTACAATGAGGATAGCTCCTTTACTTAAGGTAGGCTTAGTTGATACGACCGTTGCATGCACCCAAACTGTTTGATTAGAACTGTTGAGGGCTTTGTACCATAGTTCACCGCTTGTGTCGTATGCCTTGTCTATAGCTGTTAACAAAGTTCCCATTGTCGCTTGATCAATAACAGAATCATTTGTTGATGGGCCGCTTCTTAAATTGGCTACTGCCACACTTACATATAAATCAATATTTAATGATTCAGTTGCACTGATTGTATTAGCTGGAACCCAGCCTAATAATGTTGGGGAAACCTCAACTCTTAACCAAGTAGCTCCGTTTGCATTTGTAAAATGATCAATGACTTTTACCTTTTGGTTCACTGAAAGCTTACCTACAGATGCATAGGAGTCAGTTGCCCCTTTTCTTACATCAATTCCGTTTTGACTGCTGTATACATAGCTGCCAACCTCTGGAAGGGGGTTAGTCTCTGTATCAGGAGGGCTTGGCAGATTGGCAGCGGGCTTAAAGGCATCCTCGTGAATCCAGCCCTTAATAGTCCCTAAGTCTGCACGATACCAGGTTTCTCCAGCGGCATTTTTAAATGTGTCCATTATGGTGATCTTTTGATTTTTATAAACGTATGTAACAATGCTGTAGGATCCAGTGGCACCCTTTCTGACTGCGGCCTTTGATTGAACTGTCTTGCTTTCTATAGCAGGAGGTGCAGGCTTCGAATCGGTCACCGGGGTTAAGTAGCTTTGAATGACCCATCCTTTAATCGAACCAACTTCGATTCGGTACCATAATTCCCCTTTGCTATTTTTAAAGGTATCGATTACTTTTACCTTCGTTCCTTTTGATAGCTTTGTTACTACTTCATAAGAGGTTGTAGCGCCTTTTCTAACATTTACTTGATCTTCTGTAATGGTTGCTTCTTTCCCTGTTTGCAGAGGAGATTGATTAGTAGAATTCTCGGTAAAGCTGCTCGCTAATCCCCATCCTTGTTTGCTGCCTAAATCAACTCGATACCATGTTTCACCAGCTGAGTTGATGAATTCATCAATAACTGTCACACTTTTTCCTATTGGAAGAGATGTAATTAGAGGATAGGCAGTTGTAGCGCCTTTTCTAATCTCAACATTTTGGTCTACGAACATATTAGCCGGAGTATTTAGGTTTTCCGCTTGTACGATGGCAGGAAATAAAGCAGCAGTGGCAAGAACAGAAGAGGCAATGAGTTTTTTCAAATTTCTTCCCTCCGTCGACAAAATTTAATAGATACTACCTTATTCTAGCGAATTTTGTCTAATCTTCCAACCCGTAAAAGCAAATTTAGGCATTTATAATTATGAAAAAAATGTAAGGTGGTAGATTAAGCTAAAAATAGAAATGTTTGATGTTTTCTTTTAGAAGGTGAGGGAGACAAAAACGTTATGGTTGAGTTGTTCAATGTAAGGGTTTAGTGGGGAAGGAGATAAAAGGTAACATAGGGTTGTTCAATGTGAGGGTTTTGAAGGTGAAAGAGTTAAAACGGTAACATTGAATTATTCAATGTAAGGGTTCAGCAGGGGAAGGAGACAAACGGCAAACATAGAATCGTTTCAATCTCAGCATTGGCTGAGCAAAGCACCTCATTTTAGAGAAAAAAAACAAAAAAAAAGCTGCCTCAGCATAGCATCGGCAACTTTTAAATGTCTATTAAATTTGTAATCTGCTAAAAAGTGAAATTAGTATTCTACACCAGTTGATGCCTGTTCAGAAGCACTCGAATCGGATGATTGATTTCCCGTCAGGTTATTGGTAGTCGTGTTGTTGAGCGTGTTATTGAGAATCGTGCTAATTTCTTCGATGGAATCATCTTCTGGGAAAAAGTAAGAGATCCCATTATATTTACCGTCTGTTCCTCTTAAAGCAAGGGTTTGAATTTCTGAACTTTTTAGTTTCGAATAAAGTTTAACAAAACTAGCAAATTGAGATGGAGGGATGTTTGTTTTTACATTCTCTCCAAGATCTCCTAGTATATCATCAATTTTTGTAATTGTACCAAAAGAAGTGCCTTTGTCAATGATCGCTTTTATGACTTCTTTTTGTCTTTCATTACGTCCTTTGTCACCTTCTGGATCCTTTTTTCTCATCCTTACGTAGGCAAGTGCCTCATTTCCATTTAAGTCCATTTCGCCTTCGTAGTAGGTTTTCCATTTTAAACTTCCGGTTAATTGGGCTTTAAATGTAAAAGGAACATTCACCTGTACGCCGCCAAGGGTGTCAACGATATCTTCAAAGCCATCGAAATTTGTCGTGATATAGTAATCAATCGGCACATCCAATAACTGATTAACTGTTTCTATAGTGGACTCTACGCCGCCATAGCTATAGGATTCCGTGATTTTTGTCTGGAAACCGGCTGCTGGAATCATCGTTCTAGTATCCCGAGGAATGCTGAGCATGGAAACCTCTCCTGTTTGCGGACTGACTGTTACTAGCATGATGACATCAGACCTTGAGCCGCCGCCTTGCTCTTCTATCCCTAGTAAAAGAATATTAAAAGCATCCTTCGTAATTTTAACTTCTTCTGTACGATGATTCTTTACTTTATCCCGATCAATTTCTTTATAAATATTCTTACTGGCTAAGTTGGCATGATAAAATACGTTATAAGCAAAATAGGACCCGCCACCTAAAAGAAGGAGCAGGAAAAGGAGGACAGTAATTCGCCAAAAGCGTTTTTTTCTGTTTTTTCGCCTATTTGACCTAGATTTAGACATTCTATCCCTACTTTATTTATTAATATAGTGTTTTTTGAACAAGGAAAAAATGTTGAAACAATAGTTAATTTTACATAAATAATAGGCAATCGTAAATATAATTATTTTCCCACTTCTTCCTCCAAATACACCTTGTCACCTTTCGACATAACACCTTGTCCATTCGTAAGCTCAACCATCCAGTCAATGAAGTTCTCCGTTTGCTCATCTTCGACATACGTTTCAAACTCGACATTATCAAGGTAATGGATATCTTTAATCGTATAAACAGACGAGCGGAGTTCATTTTCTAGCTTGCCAAGCCAGGTGTAATCGACTTTTGTATGCATGACTCTCATTAATTTCCGTTCGACGATACCGGTTGCATCGATGCCTTCAGAGGTGGCTTTTCCATAGGCGCGGATCAGTCCGCCGGCACCAAGCTTAATTCCGCCGAAATAACGGGTAATCACAACGGCTGTATCTTTAAGATGTTTTTTCTTCAATACTTCAAGAATGGGAACTCCGGCTGTGCCGCTTGGCTCTCCGTCATCGTTTGCCTTTTGAATTTGATCATTTTCACCGATCATATAGGCAGAGCAGTTATGGGTAGCATCCCAGTGCTTCTTTTTGATTTGCTGGATAAAGTCCTGGGCTTCTGCCTCAGTCTCCGCTCTTGTCACATAAGCAATAAATCGCGATTTTTGGATGACGATTTCGTTTTCGCCGTATCCTTTAACTGTATAGTAACGGGGCAGCATATAACCGCTCCTTTCTCTTCTTACATTGAATCGCTTTTCTACATTATAATACGAAACGAAAGTTTGAGAACAACCTTGCTTCCTGTTTGTCGTGGCTGATCACAAGTGACTATTCTTAGCAGGGATTCGATTGTTTCGAGGCGCTTCCGCTTTTATCATTATAATTCGACACGAATCTTACATCAATGAATAATGGCAAAAGTTACGCCTTTTCCTAAAATATAATAAATTTGAAAAAAATAGTTTGTTTTGTAATGAAATCTTAATATAGCATTTTTAGTCCCATGGTATAATGACACTATCCTCATAGTGAGAAATTAGGCTAGTACAGATTGTAGGCTGCTTAACGCTAAAACACTTTTGGATCTGGTCACACGTATAGTCATTATACTAGGATATAAGACATAGAGAAAAAACTCAAGTGTGAGGCTTTTTACCGATTTTTTCATGATTTAGTATAATTTAATGGGCGGAATGATAGTATCTCTTATTAAATAAAACTAATATAATGGATATAGGTAATGGGCTTAAAAGAAGGTACCTAGTAATATTATTCATTGTAAACATGCCGTTAGTACTCTTCCGATCGCTGCAAGGCTATAAATACTAAGTTGAGAGGTAATGAGCCTTTGCTAGCCCGCCAAATTGAGTTAGACCCTAGTGAAACTCATGCGATGTTTTGGGCGTCTAATCATTGGAGGAAAATCTTATGAGTAATAAGAAATTTGATACGAAAACACTTGATATGATTTTAGAGCAAATGGTTGAAGCAGTTGGTTCGAGCAAGGACGAAGTGTTTCAAATTGGTGAACAATGCCGCAAGGAGCATTTAACATTATCCGATGAGCTAAAAGAAGTGAAGGTGCTTGTCAAAAAGTCCATTGACGAAGGGGACAAGCTTGAGGCTCAGACTCGTTTTGCCAGAAAGAAGCTTTCCGAGGTTAGCAAGCACTTTAAGGACTATTCTGAGGCTGAGGTTCGGGACGCTTATGAAAAGGCTCACCGCCTGCAAATGGATTATACCATGAATCAGCAGCTCGAAAAGCAGCTCCGGGACAGGCGGGATGATATTGAGAGAAGGCTCGTGGGCTTAAATGATACAATTGAACGTGCCGAGCATTTGATATCGCAAATTTCAGTGGTTATGAATTATTTAATGAGTGATCTGAAACAGGTTGGAGAAATGCTAGAAAACGCCAAGCTGAAACAGGAATTTGGCTTGAAAATTATCGAAGCGCAGGAAGAAGAGCGAAAGCGGCTGTCCCGTGAAATTCACGATGGCCCCGCACAGATGATGGCGAATGTGATGATGCGTTCCGATTTGATTGAACGAGTATATAAGGAGCAAGGGGGTCCTGCAGCAATTGGGGAAATCCGCGATCTTAAGAAAATGGTCCGAAGCGCCCTCTATGAGGTTCGAAGGATTATTTATGATTTGCGCCCGATGGCCCTTGACGATTTAGGTTTAGTCCCAACCCTCAAAAAATACCTAGTGACCATCGAAGAATATCATAAGTCGATTAGAATAGATTTTTCAAATATAAAAGAGGAAAAACGCCTGCCTGGTAAATATGAAGTAGCTCTTTTCCGCCTTATTCAGGAATCCGTGCAAAATGCTTTAAAGCATGCAGAGGCCAATAAGATCACAGTCGGACTGGAAATTGATAAATCGAAGGTAACGGTTGTCATTAAAGATGATGGAAAAGGCTTCGATATTCAAGAAAAGAAGCACAATTCCTTTGGGATTATGGGCATGAGAGAAAGAGTCGAGTTGCTGGAAGGACAGATAGCCATCGATTCAGCAGTTGGAAAAGGGACCATTGTCATCATACAGGTTCCATTACAATTATAACTAATTGTTTTTTACTACATAGGTTTTAAAGAGATTGTGACCTTGTAAAAAATGCAGATCTTATACCCGCAGAATTGGTTCTCTTACTGAGAAGCGGCTTTTGCAAACAAAAAGGCGTTCGTAACAGAATCAACACGCAGGTATTTAAATAGTAATTGTAGAATTATAAGAGGAAAAAAATAGAATTAGACAAATTGGGATTTATTTGGGAGGGAACACAATTGACTACAAAGATTGTCATAATCGATGACCACCAATTGTTTAGAGAAGGTGTAAAGAGAATACTAGATTTTGAAAAATCATTCTCGGTTGTTGCAGAAGGTGATGACGGCTGCGAGGCATTAGCCCTTGTAGAAAAAAATCTGCCAGATGTTGTAATCATGGATATCAATATGCCAACAACAAACGGAGTAGAAGCAACGAGACAGTTAATTGAGAAATATCCAGAATCGAAAGTCATCATTCTATCTATTCACGATGATGAAAATTATGTTTCTCATGCACTTAAAACTGGCGCTAGTGGATATTTATTGAAAGAAATGGATGCGGATGCATTAATCGAGGCTGTAAAGGTTGTTGCAGATGGCGGATCCTACCTGCATCCAAAAGTTACTCATAATTTGGTGAATGAATATCGCCGTCTAGCACTTGAAGAGTCAGGAAAGGGTGGAGGCTACACACAAAGAGTAGAAATTCGCCGCCCGCTTCACTTGTTAACTCGCCGCGAATGCGAAGTCCTTCAGCTGCTTGCTGACGGAAAAAGCAACCGAGGCATCGGTGAAGCTATCTTCATCAGCGAAAAAACGGTTAAAAACCACGTAAGTAATATTCTTCAAAAGATGAATGTAAACGACCGTACTCAAGCCGTTGTCGTAGCGATTAAAAATGGCTGGGTGGAAGTCCGCTAAATTTTGTCGGTGCAGGGCACCATTCATTGGACAGTAATTAAATTGTAAAGAAAAAAACACGTGATGGCTGTTAAAAGCTATGACGTGTTTTTTACTTTATTTTAATAACGCGGCTGCGATCGTTTGAAGTAGTGACATGATTTTGGAACCTCTTTTGCGTGCACATTGAATCATCAGAACGATTTCATCTACTTCCCGTGGAGAGGAAACCTCAAGTAACCAGTCTGCTAATTCATCCCCGCTAATAGAATAGTTCATATTTGGTACCTTGATTGATTTGTGTCGGCCCAGCTCGCTTTTTAATAGATTGAATTTATAATTCTGTAGCATTTTTATTTTAAATTCCCCCGAACAATAAAAAATCTTTTTTCCATCCTTATCTCCCTTTGAAGAAATCGAGGGCACTTTGTTAAGGATATTTATCGCAGATTAATGGGCGATGAGATCCTGCTTAATAGTTTCACTTTAACATAATTGATAAAAATCGCCAAATTGTATCAAATTTGTTAAAATAATAACATTTTCCCTACAACTATTTACAAAATTTGAGAGTTTATACAAAATAGGAATATGGTTATAGGAGGAATGACTTATGAAAAGTTTAGCGTGTTTGACAGATACAGTCCTTATTAATACGTACCTTAAAGCGATTGATCAAAACCTTGACCCTTCCTTTATCGAAATATTATCTGCAGAATTAGAAAATAGAGGCTTAGAGGTAAAAAGTGATAAGGAGAATACAGATAGCAAAGTTATTTCATAGTATTTTTGAAATATACATATCTAGGCCTTTTTTATCCTTATTTAATGCAATCATAGTTGATTTCCGATAAAATGAATTCTAGATATTAGTAGAAAATAAGGATGGTAACGAAATGATGAAAACGGCCGTTGTCACGGATAGTACAGCCTATATCCCGAAGGAATTGCGGGATTCACTACAAATACATATGATCCCTCTCAGTGTCATCTTCGGAAATGAAAGCTATCAGGAGGAAGTCGAAATTACAGCTTCGGAATTCTTTCAAGAGGTTAGGCAAAAAGAGCTTCCGACAACATCTCAGCCTTCCGTCGGTCAATTTGTAGAGTTTTTCAACCATTTGGCCAAGGAATATGATGCGGTCATCAGCATTCATCTTTCGAGCGGGATTAGCGGCACGTTTCAAGGAGCTGTTTCTGCGGGCGAAATGGCAGAGGGAATTGAGGTTTACCCATTCGATTCAGAAATTAGCTGCATGGTGCAAGGCTTCTATGTCCTGGAGGCAGCAGAAATGGCAGCAGCAGGCAAACCCCCTCAAGAAATCATCGCTCGACTAAAGGAAATGAAGAAATCCATCCGCGCTTATTTTATGGTGGATGATCTCTCGCATTTGCAGCGTGGCGGCCGGCTTTCCAGCGCCCAGGCACTCATTGGCAGCCTGCTCCAAGTCAAACCACTTCTCCATTTTGTAGACAAGAAAATCGTCCCTTTCGAAAAAATTCGCACCCGCAAAAAAGCATTAAAGCGAGTTGTCGACCTATTGGCTGAAGATGTGAAATCCGGTGAGCCCTACCGCGCCGTTATTATTCATGCCAATCGGGAAGAAGAGGCTGTGGAATGGAAGACTGAGCTAGAAGGCCAATTCCCGAATGTAGAATTTATGGTCAGCTACTTCGGCCCAGTCATTGGCACTCATCTCGGCGAAGGGTCGATGGGGCTTGGGTGGGTGAAGAAATAATAGGGTTATGTTTATGGTGAGACTGTCCAGAGAGTTAGCTTTTTGACTTTCTGGATGGGAAAAAAGTATTCTTCGTAACCATTCACTGCATAAGGTTCCCGTTCCGGCGAATATTTACAGTAAACGGTCAACAGACCCGGACTTTGATGCCCGTGATCA
>NZ_JBALNX010000047.1:1565-10449 GCF_036962035.1 Bacillus sp. JJ1773 | reverse complement strand
CGTCCAGTCGGAAAAATGGTGTAAATGGTCATCAAACCCTCACCTGAGGCAGAGGCTAAATGAACTTGCCCTTACTCGGACAAAACTTTTCCAAAACAATATTAAAAAAAAGAGGTGTTGCACATGCGATTCGCACTTACTTATGACAAAATAACCCCAGACAAAATCCTTATGTCCCCAGAAAAAACTCATCAAGTCTCCTCCATTGAAAGCATTCCTCATCAAGATTTAAATCCAGCCTACCCCTTCTCACAAGAACTCCAGCAGCAATTATCCGGAAAGCAGCTATTACTGGACGATTTAACCGATCCGATACAAAAAATCCAGGAACACTATGAAAATGGGTATCTCATTTATCGAAAGGGAATTATTACAGAAGGCCGCAAAAGTTTCTGCAAGCGCTGCGGCAACAAAGATAAGCATTTTTTCACCTCGTTTCCATGTGCAAGATGTGAGGAAGAATGTCTCTATTGCCGAAAATGCATCATGATGGGAAGAGTGAGCACGTGTACGCCCCTGATCAGTTGGACAGGTCCAGTGTTTCCGTTAAAATGTACAGACCCGCCGCTTTCTTGGGATGGTACATTATCCGATGGACAGCAAATTGCATCAAAACGGGTAGCGGAAGCAGTGCAAGGCGATAAGGAGCTACTCGTTTGGGCCGTATGCGGAGCGGGGAAAACGGAGGTGCTATTCGAGGGAATAAACGCAGCACTCACAGCCGAAAAAAGAGTTTGCCTCGCAACCCCACGAACCGATGTAGTCCTCGAGCTCACTCCGCGTCTGAAAAAAGTGTTTCCTAGTATCGCAGTTGCCTCCATTTACGGCGGCAGCGAGGACCGCCATCTCAATGCGCCGCTCACCATCGCCACCACCCACCAGCTTTTTCGTTTCTACCATGCCTTCGATACCGTTATCCTTGATGAAGTCGATGCCTTTCCCTATTCAGTCGAAGAATCACTCCAATATGCTGTCCGTCAATCACGCAAATCTTCATCCTCGATGATCTACCTAACTGCCACCCCGAATGAAAAATGGCAAAAAGAATGCCGCCAAGGAAAAAGAGAATTTGTCACCATTCCTGCACGTTTTCACCGCCATCCTCTCCCGGTACCGCGTTTTCAATGGTGCGGCAACTGGGAAAAGCGACTCAAAAAAGAGCACCTTCCGCCTAACGTAATCCAGTGGATCAAAAACCGGCTAGATTCCAACAAGCAATGTCTTTTATTTGTCCCTAAGATCGATAAAATGGGAAAAATCCTTCCTCTCATAAGAAAATTCCATCCGAAAATTGAAGCAGTCCATGCCGAGGACCCACAGCGTAAAGAAAAGGTCCAGGCGATGAGAAATAAGGAAATCCCATTGTTGCTCACAACGACTATTTTGGAAAGGGGTGTCACCTTTCCTAATATTGATGTCGCTGTCTTGGGTGCAGAAGACCGGATTTTTACCGAAAGCGCTCTAGTACAAATTGCTGGGCGTGTTGGAAGAAGCTCACTTGCTCCCGGCGGTGATATTGTATTTTTTCATTACGGAAAAACCGAAGCAATGATCCGCGCGAAAAAACAAATCCAAAATATGAATGTAGAAGCAAAAAAGAAAGGATTGATCGATTATTAAGCATTGTCTTGTTTGTTTTGCAGAAATAATCCCTCAAATAGGCTGGACCGCATTATTTTCCAAAGAGGAAGTGGTGACACTGTGTTGGTCTTGCCGCGAAAAGTTTTCCATCATAGTTGGCGAAACATGCCGGACCTGTGATCGTCCGTTAGAGCAAATAGAACCACAATTTAAGCTTCATGACCAATGTCTGGATTGTGTTCGTTGGGAGGAAGATTTGCAATGGGCAGGGACTTTGGAGAAAAACTTCTCTATCGTGATGTACAATGATTTTGCCAAAGAGGTCATGGCCCAATATAAATACCGCGGTGACTATGTGCTCGCGCATGTCTTTGCTTCTTTTATGAAAAAAAGGCTTGCTGCAATCTCCTTTGACAAGATAGTCCCGATTCCGTTAAGTGCCGAGCGCCTTTATGAACGCGGCTTTAACCAGTCTGAGGCATTAATTCGGGCTTGGGGCTTTGAATCAAGCGACCTTTTTACCAGAACCCACACCGAAAAACAATCGAAGAAATCCCGCTCCGAACGAATCCATCTAGCGCAAGTCTTTCAAATAAAAGAACCCATTCCGAATCAAAATATCCTCCTGATTGACGATATTTATACAACCGGCTCTACCCTCCGGCATGCAGCCAAATGTTTAAAGGAAGCGGGTGCGCACTCAGTTAGCTCCGTTACTTTTGCTCGCGGTTAACGAAAATTCGCGAATCCGTCATTTCTTAAATGGAGAACTTTGGCTATAATGGAGGAAATAAAGAGACATGTTCAACATGAGGGGGAGAATGAATGGCAGAGCTTACGAATTGCCCGAACTGCGACAGTATTTTTGTGAAAAATAAATTCCGAGATGTGTGCGATAAATGCTGGAAAGAAGAAGAAAAAGCCTACGAAACCGTCTACCAATTCATGCGCAAACGCGAAAACCGCGCCGCAACGATGAACCAGGTTGTCGAAGCAACAGAAGTCGAGGAAGAATTGATTCTAAAATTTATCAAAGCCGGTAGACTTCAGCTGACTCAGTTTCCGAATCTAGGATACCCCTGTGACAAATGCGGGGCAATTATTCGAACAGGGAAAATCTGTGATAAGTGTACAGAGGAGCTTAGAAAGGATTTACAAGTACATACATCAGAAGAAGAGCGCAGGAAGGAAATAGAAAGAAGAGAGAAGCATGCAACTTACTTTGCGGGGGATGAGAAGTTTCGGAAGAGGTAGGTCAGTATTCTGTAACAGAAAATCATCATTAAAAAAATAATGTTAAAAAATAGACACTTTTAACCGATAATAAAATTAAGAAAATGTATCGGGCCGAAAGTGAGGGATAAACAATGAAAATTAATAATTTCGGATCATCAGGTGTGAATCCATATAAACGCCAAATGAGTAATTTTGATCAGGCTGCAAAGTCGATGAATAAAGCTACAGATAAAGTTGAAATTTCAACCACTGCAAAAGAAATGCAGCAAGTCTCCCAATTTGCAAATGAACGCCAAGCAAAGGTGGACGAATTAAAGATTCAAGTAGAGAACGGAACCTACAAAGTCGATCCAAAAGAAGTAGCGAAGAGCATTATCAATTTTTATAAGAAATAAGAAGGAGGGAACCTTTCATGTCCGCCGAAGCCTTATCAGCATCTATAGAAAAATTGCTCAAGCTCCATAAAAGCCTTTACGAGCTTGCAGTCAAAAAAACAGACATCATTAAAACCGGGGACATGGAAGCCCTCGATCTTATGCTTAAGGATGAGCAAACGCATATTGCGGCGATTGAGCAAACGGAAAAAGAGCGTCAAAAGACAGCTAGGACAATGGTTCCTCAAGTTGAACAGCCGACAGTTTCAGACTGTCTTGAGAGCTTTGATGCTGTAGAACAAGACAGGCTCTCAAAGATGGTAAATGAGCTTTCTTTAATAGTACATAGCTTAAAGGAGAAAAATTATTTAAATCAGCAGCTTATCCATCAATCACTTCAATTTGTTCATTTTTCGATGGGCTTGCTTCGACCTCAGCCAACAAATATTAACTATGGGCCGCCCTCAAAAAATCAAAAGCCTTCTGAACATCATTCCTCAAGTGTGTTTAACTCGGAAGCTTAATAGAACGGAGGAACAAGAATATGCGTCCAACCTTTATGGGATTAGAAACTGCCCGCCGCGGTATGTTTACCCAGCAAAGTGCTTTATATACAACGGGTCATAATATTTCAAATGCAAATACGCCGGGGTATTCGCGGCAACGGGTTAATTTTCAGCAAACTTCTCCTTATCCTGCTAATGGGCTTAACCGCCCCTATTTACCTGGTCAAATGGGGACAGGTGTAGAGGCAGGAAGCATTCAGAGAATCCGGGATAGCTTTATTGATGCTAGATTTAGAAGTGAGAACAATAAATTAGGTTATTACGGATCAAAGTCTGATGCGTTGACTAGGATGGAAAATGTAATGAACGAGCCCACTTCCGAGGGGCTATCAGCGGCAATGGATAATTTTTGGAATTCCTTGCAAACATTAGGCACAAATCCTAATGAGAGTGGAGCTAGAGAAAGTGTATTAGCACAAGGGCATGCACTTGCTGATACTTTTAATTATCTGTCTGCCTCTCTAAATTCCATTCGCGAGGATTTGAAACAGAGTATTAAAGTAAACGTTGAAAAAATAAATACACTAGCTTCTCAGATTAATAATATCAATAAACAAATTAGCCAGGTAGAGCCTCACGGGGATCTGCCGAATGATCTGTACGATGAAAGAGATCGTCTTGTTGATGAACTTTCACAATTAGTAGATATTAAGGTGACAACTCAGCCTAGCGGAGGATTGCCATCACCTATTGCAGAGGGAACTTACAAAATAGAAATTTTAAATCCTATAGGGAAGAGCTTAGGAACACTTGTAGATAAAAATACAATAAACGGTGATCCAAACAAATTATCTTACAAAGCTGATAATGACGGTTACATCGAATCTTTATCGATTGGTTCTGGTTCACCAATTGAAGTAGAAAATTTTGCAAAAGGCTCTCTTAAAGCCGATATCGAGGCATTCGGATATGTAAATCAAACAGGAAACCAGGTTGGACGGTATCCTGATATGATAGACCAGCTTGATAAATTGGCTTTTACATTATTGAAAGAATTTAATCATATCCATAAAAACGGAATTGATTTAGACGGCAATAACGGCAAAGACTTTTTTAATGATGTCACTGATTATAAGGGTGCAGCAAGTAAAATTTCAGTGGCAATTAACAATCCGAATGAAATTGCTGCTTCAGTGAACGGCAAAGGAAATGGAGATAATGGATATAAGCTAGCAGATGTCTTAAGAAAGGATCTTTCTGCATTTGAAGCACAGGTAACTGATCCCTCTACAGGAAACCCAATTGACCTAAAGGATTATACACAAGTTAATTTGAAGATGAGCGGCAATATTAAATCCTTCTACGGCGGGTTAATTTCTTCTCTGGGTGTTGAGACGAGAGAAGCAAATGTATTATCAAAAAACACCTTAATATTATTGGATACTGTGGATTATCAGCGACAATCAGTATCAGGGGTATCGCTGGATGAAGAAATGTCAAATTTAATTAAATTTCAGCATGCCTATAATGCCTCCGCAAGAAATATTACAGTAATTGATGAAATGCTTGATAAAATTATTAATGGCATGGGCGTAGTCGGAAGGTAGGGGAAATAAATGCGTGTAACACAATCGATGCTTACCAATAATATGTTACGTAACTTAAGCGGGAGCTACCAAAAGTTAGGGAAATATCAAGAACAGCTTAGTTCACAAAAGAAAATTTCTAGACCATCCGATGATCCGGTTGTTGTTTTTAAAGGGATTTCTTACAGGACAAGTGTTAATGATGTTTCACAATACAAAAGAAATATGTCTGAAGTGAATGTATGGTTGGAAAATACTGAGGATGCACTTGATAAGGCTGGATCATCTATCCACCGAATAAGTGAATTAGTAAATCAAGCAAATACAGGTACCGTAACGGATTCAGATCGAAAAAAAATAGAAAATGAAATTGAAGAAATTAAAAAGCAGCTTGTTTCTATAGCGAATACAAAGTTGTCTGGAAAGTATATTTTTAATGGTTCAGATATTTATAATGCTCCAGTTTCTTTTGATGCAGCAAATAAAATACAAACCAATTACAATACAGATGCCATAAATATTGAAGTTTCTGGAGGAATCAAGCTTCAAGTCAATTATTTAGGAGCGAATGTATTTGGTACAGAAACAAGCGGGATGCTAAAGGATCTGGAAGATCTGCAAGATGCATTGAAAAACGGAAATGACCCAGATTTAAGCAATTTTATTGAAAACTTTCAAAATCATTTAAATACGGTTACTTCAGCAAGATCTAGTATTGGTGCTTCAATGAATCGTGTAGAGATGATTCAGGATCGCTTAGATTCTCAAGAAATTATTGCTACTAAAACAATGTCTGAAAATGAAGATATTGATGTAGAAAAAGTCATTTTAGATTTGCAAACACAGGAAAGTATTCATAGAATGGCACTAAGTGTCGGTTCTAGAATCATCCAGCCAACATTAGTTGACTTTTTAAGGTAAGAATTAAGCTATCTGTTTAGATAGCTTTTCTTTATAGGAGATTATATTATGCAAATTCCACAAATTCGTATTGAATCACAAGTTGGAAAAATTGGGTTAGATATCACTAAACCCAATCAACATATTGAGCAGCCACAAGCTGATTTAAGCATTGAACAGCCTCCAGCCGAAATGGTAATCAATCGCCAGCCCAGCAGATTAACGATTGATCAAACAATAGCAAAAGAAAACTTGGATTTAAAGTCTGTTTTTAAAAGAGGAGATGAAAATGCTCAGCTAGGTTATCGGAACTTAATGGAGTATATCGGTAAAGTTGTCCAAGAAGGAGCCGAACTAATGATGATTGAAAATGGAGGAAATCCAATTGCTAATCATGCAGAACGGGCGCTGACTCATGACTTAGTATTTAACACGGGGAATACTCCTTCGCAAAACAGTGTTAAAGTAGAATATACACCTTCAAAAGTAGATATAGAATGGAAACGAAATAAACCAAATATTCAAGTGCAAATTAATCGTCCAATTCATGAGTACATTCCGGGTCGTGTCGATATTTATATGGAACAAACTCCTTCCTTGAAAATAGATTTTAAATTATAAAGGCTGTGTGGTGATAAAAATGAAAATTAATACGAGATATCACGAAGAAATTGAAGTGAACGAAGAGGATAAGATTTTTTTTGGCAGTGGAATTCCAGGGTTTCCACAGGAAAAGGAATTTGTTATTCTCCCTCTTGGAACTGACTCGCCATTTAGTATCCTACAATCCATAAACAATGAAGAACTGGGTTTTGTTATTAGTGAACCCTTCTCTTTCTATAAAGAATATGAATTTGATCTAGAAGAATCGGTTGTATCTCAACTAGACATTGAGAAAAAGACGGATATCCAAATCTATTCAATTATCACATTAGGAGATTCTCTAACAACATCTACAATCAATCTGCAAGCTCCAGTTATTATTAATAGAAAAGAAAATAAAGGGAAACAAGCCATACTTAATACAGATACTTATCATACAAAACATCCGTTAGTCAATAAAAACAAACAAAAAGGTCAGGAGGGATAATAATGCTAGTTCTCACTAGGAGAAAGAATGAAAGTATTATCCTGAATGAAAATATTGAAATTACCATTCTAGAAATAGACGGAGAGCAAATAAAGCTCGGTATTAAAGCACCAAAGGATGTTGAAATCCTCCGCAAAGAAATAATCGTCAAAACGGAACAAGAAAATATCAATGCATTAAAAGGAAATTTCGACCTAAAAAAAATATTAGAAGAAAAAACAAAATAAATGTAAAAACTTCAAAATTCCTGTCGATATAATAAATAGTCACATAGAAAATTAGTCGGCCGACAAATACTATGTCAAACTAACCACATGGAAGTGGGAACTTTCAAACTCAAGGAGGAAAATAATAATGAGAATTAACCACAATATCTCAGCGATGAACACTCATCGTCAATTAAACTACAACAACGATGCTTCAGCTAAATCTATGGAGAAATTATCTTCAGGATACCGTATCAACCGTGCAGCAGACGATGCAGCAGGTCTTGCAATCTCTGAAAAGATGCGTAACCAAATCCGTGGATTAAATCAAGCTCAAAGCAACTCTCAAGATGCTATTTCTTTAATCCAAACTGCTGAAGGTGCATTAAACGAAACTCATGCAATGCTTCAACGTATGGCTGAGTTAACTACTAAAGCGGCGAACGAAACTCTAACTACTGATGATACATCTAAGATTCAAAAAGAAATTACTCAATTAACAGAGCAAATTGATTCAATTGCTACTCAAACTAAATTTAATACAAAACAAATTTTAAATACTACATCTTCACTAATTTTCCAAGTTGGTGCTAACTCTGGTGAAACGATTAAATTAGATTTAGTTGATGCTACGTCAAGTACTTTAGGTGTTTCTACTGGAACTTTGAAAGACTTGAGCTCAGATGTGGGTACAACTGCAGCTAGTAGCTTGAATACTATTGCAAAAGGGAATTTAGACGCTATTCAAAAGGCAATTAATACAGTATCTGAAAACCGTTCAAACCTTGGTGCTGTTCAAAACCGCTTAGAACATACTATTAACAACCTAGGAACAACTTCTGAAAACTTACAAGCTGCAGAGTCTCGTATTCGTGACGTAGACATGGCGAAAGAAATGATGGCTATGACTAAGAACAATATTCTTACTCAAGCTGCTCAAGCTATGCTTGCACAAGCGAACCAACAGCCACAAGGAGTTCTTCAACTTCTTCGTTAATTATCCAAAGAAAGAGACCTTTTATGAGGTCTCTTTTTTACTTGTTTAATTTATATAGACTAGGAAAATTGGCTAATATAATTTACTGACAATAATAAAATAAAATATTTTTAAGTAGGCGTTTTATCATAAATAGAAATTTAGATTATTTCCATTTCTTGTACCCTTTTGTATTTTGTTTCTTTTAAGGAGTCATCCTTTCACAATGTCCCGAAAATTAACAAATTTGTCCCTTTTAATCCTATATAAAGTACCAACTTTTTTTGCTTTTTAATTACCTTAATAATAATACTATTTAAAGTTGGTGTCAGATTTGTCTTTTTTTACTAAGGTTTATAAAACTATTTAAACAATGGTTAATTTAACCAAATAAATAAATGATGAATATTGTCGATATAATAACTATAT
>NZ_JBALNX010000047.1:0-1515 GCF_036962035.1 Bacillus sp. JJ1773 | reverse complement strand
AATTTTTAAAAAAATTGTAATCTTAGGGTGATCAGGTGAAAGAGAGAACAATATCATTATGTATGATAGTAAAAAATGAAGAGAGAGTCTTGGCTAAATGTTTAAGGAGTGTAAAGGGGAAAGTTGATGAAATTATCGTTGTTGATACTGGATCAACGGATTCAACTGTAAAAATTGCTGAAACTTTTGGAGCAAAAGTATTCCACTTTAAATGGATAGATGACTTCTCAAGTGCAAGAAATTTTTCTATATCTAAAGCGAGTTCTGATTTTATTTTAGTCTTAGATGCCGATGAACAATTGGATCAAGCCTTTAATTTATATGATGAAATAAAGTCTGAAAAAGATTATTACATTATGTCAATTAAAAATAAAATGGGTAAAGATTACGTACTTAATCATAATGCGATTAGATTATTTAGAAATGATAGTCGATTAATTTATAAAGGACGAATTCATGAGCATATAAATATAGAGGATGATACTTTAACTTTCGATACGATAAATAAACCTCAAATTTATCACACTGGTTATATACCAGAAATATTTAATAATAAAGACAAAAATAATAGGAATCTCAAAATGCTTGAATTGGCAGTTAAAGAGGACCCTTCTGGTTATAACTACTACAATTTAGGTAAACAATTTAAAGCTATAGGTGATTTTGACCAAGCTTTTGAAGCATTTTCAAAGTCCTTTAGCCTAAACAATCAAGTTAGTTATACCTCAAATTTACTATACCATATGGGTGATTGCTTAAACGAACTAAAGAAATATGAAGAAGGAATTTATTTAATAAAAACGTCTATATCAACATTCCCAGAAGCTGTTGATTTATTTTTTATTTTAGGGATCTTATATGAAAATGCAGGATATATTTATGATGCTGAACTATGTTTTAGAAGATGCATTGAAATTGGAGACTTAGAATTTGGTGAGACTTTAGAAGGGGTTGGAAGTTATTTATCCTTCTTTAAGCTTGGGGAAGTATTAAGAAAGCAAGGACGAATATTAGATGCATTTGAATTTGTATTAAAAGCTATTAAACAAAGGAAACATTTTTCTCCTGGGCTAGCGCTTGCTTTATTGCTAATGGAACAATCAAATATCCCATATGAAAATAAAAAAGAGTTTATTGAGAGAACATATAAAATAGAAAATGTGGAAGATCTACAAGTGGTATTAGCAGTTAGCCATGCTTTAAGAAGTCCTTTATTTGATGAATACCTCACAAAATATAATGTTGAAGTTGAATATGAAAGTCTTTGTGTAGCAAACCAATATTCCAAAAAATATAAGAATGCACGAAATTATTGGATGAAAGCAGAAAAAATTAACTATGAGTATGGTATTGATATTTTTATTCTTTCTTTGTTATTAAGTGATACAGAGCTACTTAATAAATCAAAAAATGTTTTAAATGTGAATAATTCAGAGTGGAAAACATTAACTCAAATAGTCAATAGAAATATAGAGAATATTAGACTTACAAATAGTATTAAGGATATTTTAATAT
>NZ_JBALNX010000046.1:243-12083 GCF_036962035.1 Bacillus sp. JJ1773 | reverse complement strand
TATGCAGAGTTAGACTATCATCCTGAAAATAATGATGCATTAAAAATCCCCCTAGCAAAGTATTAATACTACCATTTTACCCTCTAAATTGTAGGATTACACAATATTGAACCGATAGAAATGTATATAAAAAACTAAACAAAAGGACTTGATAGAAAAAAGTCACTTTGTTTAGCTTTGATTTTTTTTAGCAGCCATTTGAAAAATTACAAAAGGCGTGCTTAATAAAACAGGAAAAATATAATAGCTAAGCCGATAAAACATGATAATTAACAAGCTTAATTCTGCTGGAATCCCGTATGTCTCCATTCCAATAAGAAAAACTAAGTCAAATGACCCAATCCCTCCTGGAATAAGGCTAATGATACCTGCACAAGCCGAGATAATCACGATCGGAAAAATAATTGAAAATGGAACAGCTACGCTCAATAAGTGAGCAATCCCCCATATACATATTCCAACAAATAACCATTCAAATATGGAGATGGTTATTAATTCAGCAATAAAACCCTTTTGTAAGTTTTCCAAGCTCCAAAACTTTTTTCTAAATGAAAAAAGAATAAGTAAAACCGGTGTATAGGCTGCAATAGCCCAGACGGCAAATTTCATAAACTTGATTTCGGCATAAACATGCATATCCGTAAAGGCTACTTGCCAGGAAAGAATAGATAGCCCTGTTAAATAAAACAGAGAAATTTTTGCAATGATCCTAATGACAGGAATAGAATCAGTCGCATATTTGCGATAATAAATAGATCGTAAAGTTGCTCCAGCCACCCCGCCAAATCCAACTAAATTTGAGAACGCATTTGCAGATAAGGAATAAAAAATAAACTGCCTCTTTCGAACTCTGCTTTTAAATATTTGAAAAAGAACCACATCATAAAAAAACATCGGAATCAAGGCAATTAATCCAAGGATAAATATCAAAATAATTCTCTGGAGAGAAAGCCTGTCTAAATATAGGTCAATTAAGTTCCAGTTAAAATCTTTAAACAAACCTTTCGCTTCATAGCTGATTAATAGCAAGATCAGAATTGGAAATAAAACCTTTGCAATTGTTAATAACGTTTTTCGCTTAAAAAAAGACAAAATACCCCACCGTTCAATCAAATAGTCAGTCCATCCTATATTCTATTACTTCCTTAATATTGGTACAACCATTATATTTTAGCTCCCATTAAATTGGATAGTGTTTTCAATTGCGCCGTAATCAAAAATCAATTATAATTTACCCATTGCCCTAAAATACTGAGGTGAGTATATGTTAGATTTTTTGATGGATGCTTCCAATATTCCGGCTGATCATGCCATCTATGTCAGTTTTATATTAGGGCTCATAATGAAATTTTTATGGGTATGGAATATCCAATACTCTTTTTATGATTCAATAAATAATACAGATCGATTGGATTCTAATACAATTATTCCAATTCAGCATTTAAGAATGAATGTTCAAAGGAATCCATTTTTAATTTGGATATCAAAATGTGCAAGAAAAATAGATGATCAAAGCGATGATCCAGACAGTGACTCCTTCCAACTAAGTTAAAACAAAACTAGGAGGAGTCACACAAATGAAAAACAAGAAAAATATTTTTCTATTCACGCTAATATCAGTCGCAGTCTTATTATTATCAGCATGTTCTTCTCAAAATGGCCAAAGCAATGATGGATTTTTTCATAAATTTCTTGTCGAACCTTTTTCAACACTCATTCATGGAACAGCTGCCATTTTTCATGATAATTATGGGATTGCGATTATCATCATTACTCTTGGCATTAGGCTAATACTTATGCCGTTTATGTTAAAACAGTATAAAAACCAGCGCCTCATGAAAGAAAAAATGGACGCTTTAAAGCCTGAAATGGACGAGATCCAAAAGAAATTGAAAGAAACAAAGGACCCGAAAGAACAGCAAAAGCTGCAACAAGAATTAATGGGCCTTTACAAGAAGCATGGTGTGAATCCGCTAAATATGGGATGTCTGCCAATCCTTATTCAAATGCCAATTTTAATGGGATTTTATTATGCCATAAGAGGATCAGAAGAAATTGCCACCCACTCCTTCTTGTGGTTTAATCTTGGTCACGCTGATATTTGGATTACAGTTGCTGCGGGGATCGTATACTTCTTTCAATTCAAGGTTTCACAGGCAACAATGCCTATTCAACAGCAGCAACAGATGAAATTTATGGGGCTCTTGTCTCCGATTATGATTGTAATGGTTTCTTTAAATGCACCAGCTGCATTACCACTATATTGGACTGTCGGCGGTATATTCCTAACGATTCAAACAATAATTGGGAAAAGGCTTTACCCGTCTGAAAAAAAGGAAGTACTGCAAACATCAAATTCGATTAGCGACAAATAGAAAAGAGGGTGATTTAATCACCCTCTTTACATTTTCCCTATGATAAAGCCAAAAAATGCAAGCACTATCCCTAATAAATAGGTTAACATTAAATAGGTAATGGCTTGTACCTTTTTATTTGCCTGCAGAAGCATAACAGCCTCCAAATTAAATGTTGAATAAGTGGTGAATGCACCCATAAACCCTGTTCCCATTAAAAAATGAATATGCTCACCTTCACCCATTCCGATGATGACTCCTAATAAAAAAGACCCCACTAAATTAACAAAAAGCGTTCCAAAAGGGATTTTATCCTGTACATGACTATTCAATAGTATAGAAAGTTTATACCTGCAAATAGCTCCAAGGAATCCGCCTATACAGATTAACAATATATTTATGATCATTTTTCTTCCTCACGATCCCGCTGTTCCACTAATTTAAAGCCTAAGTAAATGGCAGCTAGCCCCCCAAATAAGCTAATGAAAACATATAAAAAAGCAAAAAAATACGATCCGCGAGTCAATAATAGAACGGCATCTGAGCTTAATGTTGATAACGTTGTAAAGGAGCCAATTGCTCCCGTACTAATAGCAACCTTTAATTGTTGATTCATTCTCCCGCTTAGGCTAAATTTCTTTGTAAATAATCCTAAAAGCAGTGCTCCAATAATATTGGTTATAAGTGTACCGATGGGAAAACCTTCTCCCCAAAGGGAAACAGAAATCGTGAATAAGAAAAATCTAAGGAGACTTCCAACTATACCCCCTATCCCAATAAATACATATGTCAATAAAATCTCCTGCTTTCATTATTAGTTCATTAGATAATAACTAAAAAAATTTATGTATTGTATTCAGTCTGTCATTTATGACCTTATATTGCAAAAGTTCCATGGATATTATGGATAAAAAAATGGAAACATAGTGATGTAGTATTAAAAAGAGTAATAAAAAAGGGGGTAAATTTATGAAAGTGAAAGCGATTATCGCCTCATTATTTACAATGTCCATTCTTGCTGGATGTGGTGTTAATAATGATAATAATGTGAATGAAACTGCAATGAGAAACCGTGATAACTTGACAAGAGTAAACAATCCAGGCACGAATGACTTTAATGTTTTTGACAACAGGGATATGAGGAATACAAATATAACTCCAGTTAGAAATAATAAAAACGCTCTAAATAATAGCTCGAAAATGCGGGTAGCTGACCGTGCAGCAGATAAAATCGTCTCTATGCCTGAAGTAGATCACGCAAATGTAATTGTGACAGATAATAATGCCTATGTGGCGGCACGGCTAGTTAATAATCAAAATGGCTTATCCCGTGACATAGAACGAAAAATTTCTGATCAAGTAAAATCAGTCGATCGTAGTATTAATGATGTTTATGTATCGGTAAACCCTGATTTCTATGATCGAATGAACAATTATTCAAATGATATTCGCAACGGCCAGCCGGTCGAAGGGCTTTTCGATGAGTTCTCAACTACAGTTCGCCGTGTATTCCCAACCCATTTTAATAAATAATTTTACCACAATAAAAGAGGATCTAACCAAAAAAGTTAGGTCCTCTTTTATTGATTTTGAATAAACGTCTCTTTTCTCCTGTTGGTTTCGGAGGTATGTTTCATTATCATCAGTTCATATAGAGTTTTTAATGCATCAACGGCGTATTCACCTTTATTTAACATAATACAATCAGCTCGGAGCCCCATAAATGCATCCGTTAGTTCAGCTCTTGATGGCATGCCTTTTTTTGTTAGTTGCTCAAGTACACCCGTTGCCCAAATAATTGGAATATGTGCAGCCTGACAAAGATTTATGATTTCCTCTTGGATAGATGCTAATTTAGTAAAACCTAATTCAACAGCAAGATCGCCTCTTGCAATCATTATTCCAAATGAATCGAAATTAAGTCCCTCGATAATAATTTTGGATAAGTTATGGAACGCTTCCTTTGTTTCAATTTTTGCTATGATCCCTATATTCTTTGGCGGCAATGAATGTAAGAGCATCCGAAGTTTCTCTAAATCTCTAGGGTGATGTACAAATGAAAGACCTATGGAATCCGCTAGTCCATGTACAAAAGGAAGGTTCCCTATATCAGTGTTTGTCATGGAAGGCATAATAAAGTGAACAAAAGAGTCAGGAAGATTAAGCCCTTCTTCTTCACGAAGCTTCGTTATTTTTTTATTTGTTTTTAAGATGGTAATACCTATCAATTCATCCGTAATGGAACAAACTTCTCCAATGATTTTTCCGTCATTAAAAAACACTTTGTCTTTCAACGAGACATTTAGTAATGCTTTTGGCGAGTTTATTGAAAAGACTTTAGCTTCCATTGCGAATAATTCTAGAGCTAATTCGTCTCTAATTATTGTAATCATATCTCCTGGCTTCACATTAAAATAAGGTCTTTCCTCATTAGACGGCTTTTCAGGGTAAAATATTTTTTCTACTCTAATTTTTGGACCAGCTAATTCCATATGAATTTTACATAAGTTTCTCTCTTGGCCAAGTTCTAATTCCGCTTCTCGAACACAATCAACAAGCTTTTTCCATATTTCTGGAGAGTCATGAGCACAGTTAATTCGTGCAATATTCATCCCATGGTGAAGCAAATCCTTTATAATCTTTTGATTTTGTAGCATGGATGAATGAAGAGTAACCATAACGGAAGTTTCAGTCCTACCGAACAGCCCCTTATTGCGGTCCTGTTTAATTTGATTGGACATATGCGGACATAGATCATATGTAGAAGATTGATCAATAAACTCTAAGTTATTTAACATTTTTTCAATTGAGTAATGAATATGAGGATGAATAGTTGAGAATGATGATAGGCCTTCCTGCAAAAGAGTAAAATCCAATTTCTCTGAATAAATATCCCTTAATTTTAGGAAAGCTTTTAAATTTTCCTTACTTAGGAAAACTGTAGAGTTTTCATTCATTTCTTGTTGCCCGACAATCATAATGTTTTTATGCAGGCTTGAAAGGATATTATTTAATAAATTTTGGTTTTCTTTTATAACATCTCTAATCATTTGTGAACCACCTCATTATGTATCGTCACATGTTAGTATATGGATTCATCATTAAATGGTGTGATAGGATTTTTATATAAAGAAAAAGCTGTCAACAATTGTTGACAGCTTCTTTGGATTTATGCATCTTGAAAGTAGTCTTTGTAATAGCCTCCGACCTTGCCAGTATTATCAACGATAAAATAAAATTCATCTGTTTCATTTTTTACTTCATATTCTTTACCGGCAGTTAATGCCCTATTGACAATATATTTTGCAGCATTTGTGTGGACGCACTTTACTTTTTTTAATGTTGCACGTTCATTCCAGTTAAGATGAATCAATGTTGCCACTTCCTTTATTTTTAATCTTAGTATAAAGAATTTTAGCTGGTTGCTGCAACATGATTCTTGTTTTTTGTTGAACTTTGCGGATACCGGTAGATTTTTTTACGTATGCTTTTAATTTGATGCTGTTCAAAAGTAAATATCTCAGTTGTAATGACATTTTTCAATGTTATATAGCAAACCTCACAAATGTGATCGATTCTGATAAACTCAAGATGCTCATATAATGTATCTTCGTAAATCAATTCAACTAAACGATAATCAGAGTAATATTTCATATGATGACCTTCTTTCTAAGAAGATGGCATTAGTTATTTACCACTTTCTCAGCATGTTTCAAACTTTAGGAAGGTCTTTTTATGAAAAAATGTTAAGTAAAACTTTAGACTATTCGGAAGGTCTTATAACATAATCTATACACTGTCATGTGTGCATTGGCATGAAGGAAGATGATGGATGACAGGAAGTCTGCAGAGTTGATTATTAATCCCCCTATTCTTTTTTTCATAATAATAATACGGTTTTTTTCTAAGTTCCTCTTGTTTATATTGTTCCAGCTTTTCAATAACATAAATTTGTTCATACATTTAAATTCTCCTCTCTGCTCTTCTTTAAACCTTATAGTATCTAATTATTGGTAAATTCTCATTGACCATGAGAATGAATCCAAATACAGCTTTAGACTGAGAGAGAAATCGAAAAACGCGTTGTCATTAGACAACGCGCAAGTATTATTGATAGTGTGAACCAAATAAGGAAATTGGCTGAGTCAAAATTTCAGGCACAAGCTGAACTGAAAATGGACGTTCTCCTCGTAATTTTAACGTATTATAGATAATTCCCTTTTCATCTAATGGTTCACAGAAGATAATTTTTGTTGATCCACAGTCAATCGTTGTTTTTTTCGTGGAGGAATCTGAATTGTTTACCGTGTATGTAATAGGAAAATCAAAAAGTTTAGACCATTCCTTAGCAGATTTCTCTCCATTTTTACAGGCAAAACTAATAGATTGAATGCGATGTTTTTCTAATTTCTGATCCATCATCCCAAGGTTCTTAAGTTCATTGAAACGATCCTCATCCTGCTGTTCCCATTCAATGAAAAATGGTAATGGCAAGGTTGACTCTTGATTAAGGAAGAGCATTTTCCATTTAATTGTCGATCCATCCTTCCTTTTCCTGCTCCCTGGAAAAATCGGAAATGTTTTGCACCCCTTTTTTTCAAGCTCTTTTTTTACTGTTAAGATATCTGTTGTACGGAAACAGATTTGCCCAATCCCTTCTTCTCTTTGTAAATCTGATACTAATTGTGTAATAAGAGGATTGTCCGAATTTTGAGCGATTTCTTCGTTTTCAATAGCAAGGAATTCGATATATGAGGTGCTATTATAAAGTAAGCTATTAAATGTTCCCCACTTTTCATGACTTCCCCCCATGACTGCTTGTAAGCCAAGCTTTTGCCATGCCTCAATTGCTTTCTTTGGGTCTCCCTTAATAAAATGAACAATATGGTCAAGTTGCAGTTCCATATTAAACCTCCTTTTCTTTAATTAGTTATTTAATCATACAAGCTCTATATGGTTCATTTCAAATATTACTACTTTAAGTTCATATCATATTCTTTTCATTTTTTTTGAAAATAGGGTTTTCAAAACGGATGGAAACGTTTAAAATGGAATGAATAGAAAGAATATTCAATCCAGTTCCTTAGGAGGTAATGCTAATGAAGATTATGAGCAATGAACAGTTGGTCGTCTCTTATCGTGATGCATTAAAGTCTGGTTCAGAGAAAGAATGGGTTTGGATATTGAAAAAGGAAATTATTAAGCGTGGGTTAAAGCCAATTAAGAAGTAAATTTTGATTGATGATTGGGGCGGGAGTTTTTCTCGCCTCTTTTATATGGAAAAAAAGCAGAGTGGCTCTTCTTCCACTCTGCCGAACATATTTTACGCTTCAAAAAGAAGTGATTCAGGGTCTTCAATTAATTCTTTAACACGTTTTAAGAACGTAACGGCTTCTTTTCCATCAACGATTCGATGGTCATATGATAAAGCAATATACATCATTGGACGATTTTCCATTCTTTCAGCATCAATCGCAACTGGACGAAGGTTGATCGCATGCATTCCTAAAATACCGACCTGAGGCCCATTTAGGATTGGAGTAGAAAGCAGTGAACCGAACGTACCGCCATTTGTAATTGTAAAGGTACCGCCTTGAAGATCTTGTAAGCCGAGCTTATTATTTCTTGCTTTTATTGCAAGATCCATAATGTCTTTTTCGATTTCAGCGAAGTTCTTACGGTCTGCATCACGTACAACAGGAACGACTAAACCTTCTTCTGTAGACACAGCCACACCGATGTCATAAAACTTTTTCAAGACAATTTCATCGCCTTGAATTTCAGCATTTAAGAATGGGTTTTTCTTAAGTGCAGCAACGACAGCCTTTGTAAAGAAAGACATAAATCCGAGTTTTACATCATTTTCTTCAAAGAATTTGTCCTTACGTTTTTTACGAAGGTTCATTACATTTGTCATATCTACTTCATTAAATGTCGTAAGCATAGCCGCTGTTTGCTGAACTTCTACAAGTCGATTCGCAATAGTTTGGCGGCGGCGGGTCATTCGGATACGCTCAACCCTTTTTTCTCCATCTTGCTTAATAGGTGCAGGTGCAGCAGCTTTTGGTGCTTGTGCTGGAGCGCTGCTTGCCTGAGCCTGAGGGTTAAAGGTTGAAACATCTTGAGCTCGAACTCTTCCTAGTGGATCTACTGTAGGAACCTGACTTAAATCAATGCCCTTTTCACGCGCCATTTTTCTAGCCGCTGGTGAAGCGATTGGACGCTGTTGGTTTTCGTTAGAAGGAGCCTGCGCAGGAGCACCTGGCTCTGCAGGTTTTGTTTCAGGTACAACAGGTGCTTGTTCTTCTAGAACTGGCGCAGCTGGTTGTGCTTGTTCAGCCCCTGCTTGACCGCTTTCGTCAATAATCGCAATTGTTTCACCAACATTTACATTATCGCCTTCCTGAGCTTTTAATTCTTTTAATACTCCAGTAAAATCAGAAATAATTTCTACATTTACTTTATCTGTTTCTAACTCGACTACGAAATCCCCTTTATTAACGAAATCGCCTGGCTTCCTTAGCCATTGGGCAATGGTTCCCTCTGTTATTGATTCAGCTAGTTCTGGTACTCTGATTTCGGCCACCTTAATTTCCTCCTTCTTGCTTTTGCGTTAATGCTTCTTCAATGATGCGTGCCTGTTCAAGCTTATGAATAATAGGGTCCCCTTCGGATGGGCTAGAACGGCGGCGTCTGCCAACATATGTTACCTCTTTACCTTGTTCAGCAAGCTTTCTCAATCTAGGCTCAACAAAGGTCCATGCCCCCATATTTTTCGGCTCCTCTTGAACCCAGAGAATTTCTTTAAGATTTGGATAACGATTCATAATTTCCTTAAGCGCTTCCATTGGGAACGGATAGATCTCCTCTACACGTACAATATGGAACCAGTCTTGATTCGCAATATTTTTAAGATTTTCAGCTAAATCAATGGCCATTTTACCTGAAGCTAATACTAAGCGCGTCACCTTATCTGTTGCTTTGCCAAGTCCAGGCTGTTCAAGTACAGATTTGAATTCACCTTCACTTAAGTCTTTCGCACTTGATGCAACAAGCTGATGACGGAGAAGACTTTTTGGCGACATAATCACAAGCGGACGGACCTCTTCACGATTTAAAATAGCAGCCTGTCTTCGTAAAATATGAAAATATTGCGCTGATGATGATAAATTTGCCACAGTCCAGTTATTTTCAGCTGCTAAAGTTAAAAATCTTTCTAAACGAGCACTAGAGTGCTCTGGCCCTTGGCCCTCATAGCCATGAGGAAGAAGCATAACAAGACCCGATTTCTGTCCCCATTTAGCACGGCCCGCTGCAATAAATTGATCAAACATTACTTGAGCAGAGTTCGCGAAATCTCCAAATTGGGCTTCCCATAATACTAATGTTTCAGGGGCAAATACGTTATAGCCATATTCAAACCCTAATACCGCCATTTCGGATAATGGACTATTATGAACAGCAAACGATGCTTTAGCCGTTGACATTAAATGCAGGGGAGAATAGGATTTACCGGTTTCGTTATCATGTAAAACGATATTACGGTGAGCAAACGTTCCCCGTTCCGAATCCTGACCTGTTAGCCGGATTGGAGTACCATCAGTTATGATTGAGGCATATGCTAATGTTTCCGCATGCCCCCAATCGATTTTTGCTTCGCCTTCTATTGCATCCAATCTTCTCTTTAAAATCTTGTCGAGTTTATTGAAGACAAGGAAGTTTTCTGGGAAGCCTAAAAGCTCCTGATTTATTTGTTTTAATGCCTCAATTGGGACAGCCGTATCTATTTTTGGCAAGCCCTTTTCAACCATTTCAGGTGGTTCCATATCCTCAATTTCAATTTTTTTATTTGGAACCTTTTCATAGGCGGATTTTAATTTATCGATGATGGCTTCTTCCATTTTCGAAGCTTCATCCTTCGTAACAGCTGCTTGGCTAATAAGCCTTTCTGCATATAAATCCTTTACCGTTACTTCCTGATGGATGATTTTATACATTAATGGATTCGTTGTCATTGGTTCGTCCATTTCATTATGGCCAAATCTGCGATAACCAATTAAATCAATTAAGAAGTCTTTTTGGAATTTCTCTCTGTATTCACATGCTAATCTTGCTGCAGCCACACATGCTTCCGGATCATTAGCATTCACATGTAGAATTGGAATTTCATAGCCCTTAGCTAAATCACTTGAATACCTTGTTGAACGGGAGTCATAGGATTCAGTCGTAAATCCAATCGTATTATTCGCAATAATATGTATAGACCCGCCGGTGTCATACCCTTTCAGCTGACCGAGGTTTAGAGTTTCTGCAACAACTCCCTGACCTGGGAAGGCTGCATCACCATGAATAATAATGGAGAGAGCAGACTGGAAATCTACTTCAGGATATCCTTTTCTTGTCCGATCATCCTGTGCTGCACGGGTATATCCTTCAACAACTGCGCCGACAAATTCTAAATGGCTCGGGTTATTAGCTAGTGTCAACCTCGCAATAGTTGTATTTTCATCTTTAATTTGCTTATCCAGGCCAAGGTGATATTTTACATCCCCTGTCCATCCATAGCTTATGCCAATGGAACCCTCAGATGGAACAAGCTCTTTATTAGGAGCGTGCTGGAATTCTGCAAAAATCATTTCATATGGCTTTCCAAGAACATGAGCAAGGACATTAAGGCGTCCACGGTGTGCCATCCCAATATTTATCGTTTTAGTCCCATTTGAAACTGATTCAGAAACAATTTCATCAAGTAAAGGAACCATTGAGTCAAGCCCTTCAATGGAAAATCTTTTTTGACCTACAAATGTTCGGTGCAGATACTTTTCAAATTCCTCTACTTCGGTAAGTCTTCTGAGGATTTTGGTTTTTTCTTCAGCATTTAAATTCAGGTTTAATTGATTGGATTCTATCTTTTTTCTTAGCCATTCTTTCTCATTCTCATCATCTACGTGATGAAATTCGAAAGCAATTGTGCCAGTATACACAGATTTCAAATATTCAATAGCATCGAGCCCGTTACGAAGTGGGATCTTTGCCTCTGTACAAATAAGGTTAGCTGGGATTGCTTTTAAGTCCTCTTCCGTTAATCCATATCGGGAAAGTTCGAAAAGCTTTATCTCTCGATCATGATTTTTTAATGGATAAATATCAGCTGCACGGTGGCCGTAGAATCTAATATTATCCGCTAGACGAATAGCCGCTAATGTTTTCTCTAACTGATTAGATGTAACTGCTACATTTGTCTCTGATTTAGGGATATTACTATTCTCTGTAACAGGTGACCCTGTCTCATCGAAATAGGCCCTCATTTCCGGATCAATGGAATCAGGATCTTGCAAATAGTTTTCGTACAACTCAATGACATAGCCAAGGTTAGGACCATAAAACCCTTGATTAAAAGGCCGCTCACCATTCAATGGCTTTTTCATGTAAAAAAACCTCCACCACTATATTTGAAAAGTTTAATATTCATTATTCTTTCCCTAA
>NZ_JBALNX010000046.1:0-209 GCF_036962035.1 Bacillus sp. JJ1773 | reverse complement strand
TGGATAAATGTACATATTTAAATAACATTTAAAAGAATAATAATATTTTTAGGGTTCAAATAATTTCCAAAGTAATTTTAACACGTAAAAGTTAGATATTCAAAGGTTTTAAACATGGATATAGTAGAATATATTCGCATCTATAAATCTTATTTTAATAAAATATTTACCATTTTTTTCTGGTATAGGCTAATTGCTTGATTTAATAG
>NZ_JBALNX010000045.1:0-39111 GCF_036962035.1 Bacillus sp. JJ1773 | reverse complement strand
TTTTGAACATGACGGGCACCAAAGACGGCGTTTGATGACCGTTTTGGCCACTTTATGCGCATGACGGGCACCAAAGACGGTAATTCCCGTTTTAAAGAGTTATCAATTTTCCCTTGCTTAGATGATTTGTATCTTCATTTTACTTTGTTTTTCCAAGCTGGTAAGCCATAATGAGATTACTACGGTACATCTCGGAAAGGGGAATTTTATATGGCAGATTTAAATGTTGGCGATAAGGTAACAGCCATTTATAAAACAGGCAAATATATTGGAGAAATTACAGACATTCGGCCGCAGCACTTTCTTGTTCGGGTTCTAGCGGTGGTTAAACATCCTATGCAGGGTGATTTACATAACCCTAAAGATGCAAATGTTCAAATGTTTCATGAACGCAGAGCTTTAGCGTATCGGGAACAAACAAATGTCCCAAAACAAATGGTTAAACCATTTGACGGTGATATCCCTGAATTTACAGCTTCTTTAAGAACCGCTTTAGATAAAATGATTCAGGAACTTAAAGAAGATGCCTCCCCTTGGGCAGAGCTTAGCCTAAAGAATATCGAAACTCTTGAGAAGGATTATTTTTAATGAGAAAATAAAAAGCCAAATCGATTCATATGCGATTTGGCTTTTTATGCGAATTTATTTAATAGCTTTGAAAAATCTACCCGATCCCCAATAGTGGTCGGCTCAGGCTTTCCAAGGTATTTCTTATCCTTTTCTACTAATCTAAAAATATTATAAGTAGTCATGGCATCATCTAAAGCACGATGATGTTTTCCGGTGCCTTCCTTTCCATATTCCTGGACGGCCTTCCATAATCCTGTTTGATTCTGATCACCAAAAAAACGTTTGTACTCCATTGATAAGTCCACTTCCTTCCCTTTAAAAGGAAAAGGAATTCCAACCTGTTGACAATTATTTCGCAGAACCCTCATATCCATATTCCCCCACGTAATAATAGGACATGGGTGATTTCCACTCATTTCCTTCATCTTTTTAACCAATTCTATAAAGGAAATCCCTTGATCTACCTGCTCTTGTGAAATATGAAGGAATGATTTACACCGTTCTGATAGCTTCGGAAAGCGAACTGGAGAAACGAAGGAAGAAAATTGATCAAGAATTTGGTCATTGGATACTGAAACAATTCCGGCTTCAATAATTTCTGGATAAAAACCTTTGTACCTGCCATTTTTTTCAGGCATAGTAAATTCAAAGTCAATAAATAAATAATGACACTCTTCCCCCATGTTTACACCTTCTTTCATTGAAAAAATAAACGCACGTCATTTCCACTATTATACCATGGAATTTTTTAATTTTTCTGGGTAATTTCATTTTTAAATGAATTTTTATTTGTTTGATTCTGCTGTAGAATAGAGGTTGGAAAATCTGGCAAGTGCTTTCGGAAAGGAAGATGGGCATTGCGTACGTTAACCGGATATTTGATCATAGTTGCCTTAGTTCCATGCTTCCTTTTGCTTATTTTTGCATCTGGTTCTGAAATATCTAAGGTAAAAAGCATTCACCATGTATTAGAAGAAAAAATCAAAATTAAGGACATATCCTTGCCGCAAACCTCCTATATGAAAGCTCAGAATGGCACCATTATCTCTGAAATTCATCGGCCGTTTAACCGAATAAACCTTGAAATTGAGGACATTCCTCCCTTTCTTACCCAATTATTTATCGTTTCTGAGGATCAGCATTTTTACGATCATGTTGGCTTTGATTTAACTTCCATTGGCCGCGCCTTGGCAATTAATATGAAGTCAAATAAGATTGAGCAAGGGGCTAGTACCATTACTCAACAATTAGCAAGGAACCTTTTTCTTAACAATGAAAAATCATATAACCGTAAACTGAGCGAGCTTCTTTACTCTTATGAGATTGAACGTAAATATACAAAGAAAGAAATTTTAACGCTATATATGAATACCATCTATTTTCAAAATGGAGCCTATGGCATTGAAGCTGCATCTGAGCTTTATTTTCAAAAACATACGAGTGAGCTTTCTAAAGCAGAGCTTGCATTTTTGGCCGCAATCCCTAATAATCCTTCTCTTTATAATCCGGTAAAAAACTTTGAGCAGACGAAGGAAAGACAGGAACGATTAATCGATCAATTAAGCAAGCATCAATTAATCTCAACAGAAGAAGGGGTAGAAATAAAAAGAGAACCCATTCAATTAAATATGAAGGATCGAACTGATTTATTTCCTGACTACGTTACATATGCAGAAGCCGAGCTAAAGGAATTGATCGGGCAGCAGGAAGGCTTTACGGAAAAAATACGATCAGCTAAAACGGAGAAAGAGCAAAAAAATCTTGAAGAAATGCTTGAAAAGCGATTAGAGGAAGTTGTGGCATCAGGCATTATTATTGAAACGGCCCTCGATACAGTTATCCAAGAGCGCGCGAAAAGTGCAGTCACTCGAAACTTGCCCTACCCTGAAATCCAGGGGGCTGCAGCAGTAATAGATCATGAAACCCATCAGCTTGTTGCACTTGTAGGGGGCAAGCAATACAAAAAACATGATTTTAACAGAGGATTTCAAGCCTACCGTCAACCAGGCTCTGCGATCAAGCCATTGCTCGTCTATGCACCTTATTTTGAAAGAAGCGATGCATCCTTACGGAAAAAAATTAATGCAAATTCCTTTTGCAAAAACGGTTATTGCCCGCAAAACTATGGCGGCGGCCAATATGGTTTCGTTACGTTAGAACAGGCATTTATACATTCTTATAATACACCTGCTGTCAGAATCTTAGATTCTATTGGAATTGCAAATGGATTTAAAGATCTAGCCAACTTTCACTTCCGTAAGGTTTCCAAATCGGATTATACTCTAGCTGCAGCAATTGGGGGATTTTCATATGGGATGACTCCACTTGAACTTACATCCGCCTACACAGTGTTTGCGACTGATGGGCAGTACCAGCCCGCTAGAGCCATTAAAAAGGTAACGAATACGAATGGAGAGCTTCTTTATAGCTGGAATGAGCCCAAGGTTCAAGTATGGAGTAAGGATACTACAGACAAAGTACGACAGCTAATGAGAAAAACGGTTAAGTCCGGTACAGCTCGTAAAGCCTACCTATCTGCCGGATATTCAGGCGGAAAAACGGGAACAACGAATGATTATAAAGATTATTGGTTTATCGGTTTAACAGACCAATATACAGCAGGCGTATGGATTGGAAAGGATACACCTGAAAATATTGCATACGTGGAATCGACTGCCCCTCAGCAGCTCATCTGGAAGGAAATTATGTCGGGACAATAAAGGGGGCCATACTTAAATGAGCCCCCCTCTTTTTATATTGGTAAGCTTGCGATAAGGCTGTTATACACCTTAACAGCAAGATAAATAACTCCAGAAATAAAGCTAGACCAGAAAAGCACTTGAAAAAAAATGAGCCCAACAAGACCAAGATAAGATAAAGATGAGCTGACTTTATGCACAAAATATAAGAAATAAACAGCCGTGGTCGCTGCAAAAATAATGCCAATCCCCGTAAAGCTGTTCATACTTACTAAAGATAAGAAGCTTCCGACAAAAAATATAACAGCCCCGCTCCGAATTTGCTTTAAGCTGTCCCCTTCTGAGTCTTTAGAAAAGAACAAAAGAGAAAGCTCGTTAATTGTATTCGCGATTAGCTTCAATGCAGCAAATACCATAAAAAATAACAGCATGAGAAGAATGAGCAGTGAAAGCTTAATCCCGCCCTCTGAAAAAAACTCCAGCATACCAGTATAAATACCAGCATTCTTAAGAAAATCAATGAGAACTTTTTCAACCTTTATCGATAGAGTTAGGCTGAACAATATGATAGAAAGCAGCGGAAAGTAACTCATAAAATATGTATTCTTCATTTTTTCTCCATTCGCTTATTCCTAAAAATCTTTATTGGAAGGAATCAACATTATTCAATTTACTTTTTCTACTTCTTCATTATTACGGAACCTGTCGATTTAGACAATAGTTTGATATTCCAGAAACTAATCATAGGAACGAATAATAATACATAATCTATTTGTTCTTACTTTTCCTGAAATAATAATTAACGAAACAGTTTACTAGTTTAAAGTAGTAAACTTACTACATAATTCCTCAATTTTTTCTATTATTTCATAAATAATCGACATTTTTATTTAAGCTTCTTCCTCTTTTATCCCTGTTTCTACCTATATAATTATTACATGACCAAAAATAGAAAATTAAAAAACTATACAGAAAAAACTGATATTCATGTTATAATATAAACTGTTAAATAATATAGGTGAAATTTTCTGGATATTCACAGATGATTCGTAAGTCCCTTAATACAAAAATATTACTAGAAAAGGATGACAAATAGAATGATACTTGGACTAACAATTGTTTTAATATTAGTATTATTTCTGCCATTCACAGTAAAAAAGGTAGAACATAATCTAGAAGCCTTTTTATTTATTATGGGCTTAGCAGCAGCGGCGATTAGCCAGGTGCTAAATGGAGAATTATTTATTAAGGCTCTTGAAGATCCAATCCATATTACTCTTGCTGTACTTATAGCTGGTTTAATATTTAGATGGTGCCAAAGTCCAATCGAAAAAGGGATTCTTGGATTAAGCAATATGATGCCGTTTCGCTTATTTTTAGCATTAGTTACAATCGTTCTTGGATTAATTTCTAGTGTGATTACTGCAATTATTGCCGCGATCGTGCTAGTCGTTATCGTAAGCGTTATTCGCCTTGACCGAAAATCAGAGGTACGTCTCGTTGTTCTAGCCTGTTTCTCAATTGGTCTTGGTGCTGCTCTTACTCCAATTGGAGAACCGCTTTCTACGATTGCTATCAGCAAACTAAATGAGGAATTTTTCTATTTATTTAAGCTTATTGGCGCCGATGTCATTATCGCTGTAATCATTTTTGGAATTCTATCAGCTGTCTTAATTAAGCCTCAAAAGGGGAAAGACGGATTAACGGCATCCCTTGAAAAGGAAAGCTATAAAGAAATTATTATTCGTGCAGTTAAAATCTACCTTTTTGTAATGGGACTAACTTTCCTAGGAGCAGGGTTCGAACCTTTCATTGAAAAATATTTACTAGGAATGAGCCCTTATGTTCTATATTGGATCAATATGATCTCAGCTATTTTGGATAATGCAACTCTTGCTGCAGCAGAAATTAGCCCTGCAATGGACGAGCCAACCATTAGAGCGATTTTACTTGGACTGATGATCAGCGGTGGAATGCTTATTCCCGGAAACATTCCGAACATTATCTCTGCAGGGAAATTGAATATTACAAGTAAGGAATGGGCAAGTTTTGGTGTTCCACTTGGTTTAATTACAATGGTCGCTTATTTTATTGTCATTCTAATATTTGGTTAAGAAAAAGCAAAGGGACAGATGTTTTTAGAAGCATCCGTCCCTTTTTTTCTTTATACACTCTTCCTAGTATTAACACTCATCCCTGCCTCAGGATCTTTAAAAAACCATTTCATCATCGGCGGCGTTACAATAGTTGTAACAAGAATGACTACAATCATGACAGCAAACAAATCTTTGTCTATTAAATTGGATTCAATTCCTAAAGCGGCGATAATAAGTGCCACTTCTCCCCGCGAAATCATTGCGGATCCGATTCCCATTGAACTATTCCAACCAAAGCCAGCAAACTTGGCACCTAAACCGGCACCGATAAATTTCGTTAATATCGCTAAAACACTCAATAGGATAATGATCCACAAGGAATCAATAACCCCTGAAAACTCTGAAGAAATTCCAATAAACGTGAAGAATACCGGGACAAAGACAGCCGAACTAATAGTTTCTACCTTCTCAAAAATTTCATGCTTAAAGCCTGTTACACTAATAGCTATACCTGCCATATAAGAACCGATAATAGCCGCAACCCCTGTGATTTCAGCAGCATAAGCAAACACAAAACAAATAATTAATCCAGCTGCAATTATAGGTTCAGAGACTTTCAGTTTGGAGAATATTCTTAAAACGTAAGGTACAGCCTTCCATGCTACTAGCAGAGCTCCTGCAAAAAAGAGAACTTTCTTTAAAATGACAGTACTTAAACTAACATCTCCACCTGCGAAGCTCATTAAGAATGCTAACGCAATCATCACAACGACATCATCAATGACAGCTGCCCCTAAAATGGTAGTACCCTCTCGAGTTTTTAATTGATTCATCTCCCTTAATGCCACAACAGAGATGCTTACACTAGTTGCTGAAAGCATTAATCCTAAGAACATAGATTGGAAGGATGAAAGGTCCATCATTAAACCTGCTAAATACCCGAAGAAAAGCGGAAAAATAATTCCACCAAAGCCAACAAAGGTTGATGCTTTCCCAGAACGCTTGAATTCATTAAGGTCTGTCTCCAACCCTGCAATAAACATTAACAAGATAACTCCAAGCTGACTAAACGCTGCTAAGGTATCTGTCGCAGTTACTAAGCCAAAGACAGATGGTCCTAGTAAAATCCCAACAATAATTTCTCCCAAGACTGAAGGCTGCCCTAATCTCACACTTATACTTCCTGCAAGCTTTGCTGCAAATAAAATGATCGCTAATTGTAAGATAATCAATCTTTCTCCCCCTTATTTTATTATTGAAATACAAAAAGAGCCTGCTACCAAAGGACATAGTTATCCCTTGGTGACAGACTCCTCCAAGTAATTCAATATTTGATTAATTACATTCTATCATATGTTTAACAGTATTAAAACCCCGTTAATATTGCTAATCAATCATTCACCTTTTTCAAAATCAATTAACGCCTCTCACCGGCTTGGTTAGCTAGCATCCAATTCCTTTTCTACAAACAAGGAACAATTAGGCTACTGTAGAAACTTTCTTCGAATTCTGTACAATTTTTGAAACCAACACCCAAAGTACTAAACTAATCATGAGGAAGCCAACAGTCATACTAACGACTCCTCCCCAGCCGAGTTTTGACCAAAATAACCCTCCGAGTGTTCCTCCTACACTTGAACCAGCATAGTAAAGAAATAAATATAAGGAAGAGGCTTGTGCTTTGCTTTGTATAGCACGTTGGCCGACCCAGCTGCTAGCAATCGCATGACTTCCAAAGAAACCGTAAGTAAATAAGCCAAGACCGATTATTTTTATATATAAATGAAAATTCAAAGTCAAAAGGACACCGATCAAAGCAATGAATAGACTGATGAATAATATTTTTTGCTTACCATGGCGTTCTACTAATTTTCCTGTCCAGACAGAGCTAAACATTCCAATGATCATAATTAAAAATAGCCAGCTTACAAATGTTTGACTTAGCGAATAAGGCTTTTCGAGAAAAATGTAAGTTATATAATTGAACAACGCTACATTACTCCCTAAAAGTAAAAATCCCATGACAAATAAACAAACTAAAGCTGGATCTTTCAGATGGTCAATTAATGATTTACCTAACTTTCCAATTTCTAATTGACGGGCTTTAAAATTTCGCGAAGGTGGTAAGCTATTCCAAAAAATCAGAGTAGCGGCTAAACTTAAGAACCCAATTCCCCCTATAGCTATTTGCCAACCAAAATAGTCGCTCAACGTACCTGTGAAAACTCTGCCAAAAACACCACCAATTGCATTGCCACATATATATAGACCCATAGCCGCTCCAAGACTCTTCGGTTCTATTTCTTCTCCAAGATAAGCCATGGCAATGGAGGGCAGACCTGCCAATAAAATTCCTTCAATCGTTCGGAACCCCAGCAGAAAATGAAAATTAGGACTGAATGCTGTGAGAATACAAACGACAGAAGCGGCAAGCATGGAAATGACCATGATCGGCTTGCGTCCCCATACTTCTGATAATGAACCAATAATCAGCATGCTAATAGCAAGCGCCATTGTAGTTATGGAAAGTGATAAGCTTGCTGTTGTTGGATTAATGTTGAATTCCTTTGTAAATTCTGGCATTAAAGGCTGTACACAGTAAAGAATGGAAAATGTACTAAAACCAGCAGCAAAGAAAGCAAAACTGGTTTTGCGAAAGAGTGTCGTACCTTGTTGAATGTAACTCATCATACAATCGCCCAATTCGCGTGACTTCCAAATTGATGCATAAATCAATCATCCCTTAAAAAATTTCGTTTTAATAAGCCTCTTTGCGAGCTTCCTATTTTTATAGTACCACCGATTTTATATGTTGTATAATTCATTATATCGATGAATTTAATGCATATATGTAATAAGAAATTCAATTGGAAAGTGGTGTTATAAGATGGAATGGCAGCAGTTTGAATACTTTCAAACACTGGCACGAATGCAGCATGTGACGCACGCTGCAGAAGCTCTCTCCATTTCCCAGTCAGCCCTTAGCCGTTCGATTGCCCGATTTGAGGATGAAATAGGAGTGCCTTTATTTGAACGTCAGGGACGTTCTATTCGATTAAATAAATACGGTCAAATTTTTTTAAAGCATGTGGATAGCATGATGAAAGAATTCAATGAAGGTAAACAAGAAATTAAAGAATTACTTGATCCAGATAAGGGAGAAGTGTCTCTTGGGTTTCTGCACACTTTGAGTACAAGTCATATACCTGATTTACTCGCTTCTTTTCGTGCCTACTATCCAAAAATTAACTTTCGACTCGGACAAGGTCCCTCCCATAATCTTATTGATCAATTGCAATTAGGGGATATGGATCTTTGTCTAATTGCTCCAATGGGAATTAAATCACCAATTGTATGGCGGCAGCTTTGGAATGAGGAACTGTTTGTTATTGTCCCGAAAGACCACAAATACGCTAATCGTAAAAACATTACGTTAGAAGAAATTGCAGATGAATCTTTTATTCATTTAAAAGAAGGGTTCTCCCTTCGTATCACCATAGAGCAATTGTTTAAAAAAGTGGGAGTTGCACCTAAGATTATATTTGAAGGAGCGGAAGCAGATACTGTTGCGGGGCTTGTCGCAGCTGGACTGGGAATTTCAATACTACCGAATTTAAAAGGGACAGACCAAAGTAAAATATCACAAATACCTATCAAAGGTCCAAAGTGCCAACGGACAATTGGAATTGCGTGGGTAGAGGGAAGATATTTATCACCTGCAACTGAAAAATTCAAACAATTTGTTTTGGACCATTCCTCCGAATTAGAATAGGAATGGTCTGATTATTTATCGATGTTATCATTGATTTTTCGTAAATTTCTATCACTGGCTAGGAAGGCTGCCATTTGATGCAATTTGTACAAACCAGGAAATGATCGTTGTGCTGTCACGAACTTTTTTACCTCTAATTTCCTCCAGCAGTTGCTTTACACTTTCATCATTTGAGCGAGTCTCAAATGGTTTAAAAATTTCTTTAGGTTTTTCAAAATTAGTATTTGGACATTCTATCAGTCTATCAGTTGTTAAAAACAAATGATTTTTTCCTTTTCTTAGTTCCTTTCTTCCTTCACTAAAGCATGGAACAGGCAAATCGAAAGTATTAACTCGTCCAACCCATTCATAGAAGCTCCTATGATTTTGCTGAAATTCGTTCAGAGCTGATAATTCTGGGTGAAAAAGATAGAGTGCACAATCGCCAATTGATAGCCACCAAAGAAACTTGCCTTTTCTCATAACAAACAGACAAGCTGTTTCTCCTTGAATATTTTGACAAGCCTCTTTGAACCATTGGCTTTTGAAAGTGGTTAATATTAGTTTACTTAAACTATCAAAGGATTCGTTAATTGAAAGGGATAAAATGTCCTTTATGGCATGTTTCTGAGCTTCAAAAGTGGAAATAACTAATTCTGCACTTTCCGCCGTTTGGTGAGCGTCCAAAAGGATAACAAATTCCCAATCCATTTTTTCATCCACCCAAATAACACAGCCATCTTCATTCTTATACTGGCCCGCTGTCTTATTTCCGCCAAAACGCCCTAAAACAACATGTTTAATCCTATGAATATTTATTTTGTCAACAAAACTTTCTTTGCTCCCTACCCAACTATATTCATATACACCGGCCTTACTCATAGGGGTTCATTTCAAGAAAAGTTTTTAATCTATTGCAAACTTCAATAACTTCACTATTGTCGCCCATACGAGCATTTGGGGAATCATATACTGCAAACGGCCCCCAGTATTCCTCAGGAGTATTAGGATAACGGGCGACAAGATGCATATGCAAATGTGGAACGGCATTACCAGAAACAACAGCATAAATATGCTCAGCTTTTTCAGTTTCTTTAAGTGCTTTACTCACTCTCGCCATTATCATGCCAAATGCTTTTGCTTCTTCGGGATTCATTTCTGCTAGAGTAGGGACATGTCTCTTTAAATCTACCATAAGATGTCCTAAATAATTGGGCTTCCCATTACTATCAATATGTCCAACATATACATACTCGTCCTCGTAAATTAACACCCCGGATGTTTGCAGCTCTCCCTTATGTTTTTTACAAATAAAACAATTTGCATTCATATAGACCTCTCCCTAAAGGTTAAATTTTATATGGAATAAAAGTAAAAATAAGTAGTTTCCTTTGTAAAACCCACTTTCTCATAAAGCTTTTGTGCTCCTAAATTATCTGCAGCAGTCTCAAGGAGAACTCCTTTAGCCTCTGTATCCTTGGCAAATTCGATAGCTTTCTTCATTAATTTCTCGCCAAAGCCTTTCCCTCGTACACTTTCTTTTACATATAGATCGTTCAAAATCCAAATACGTTTCATGCCGACCGATGAAAAGGATGGATATAATTGAATAAAACCAACAGCATTTTCACCTTCAAGCGCGATAAAAATAACGGAATCTTCACTAGTTAATCTGCCTTGAATGAAATCCCTTGCTCCTTCGATGTCAGATTTCTGCTTATAAAATATCCTGTATAAATCAAAAAGCTCAGTTACAGATTCTAGGTCATTTAATGTTGCTTTTACTATTTTCATCTATTCATTTCTCCCATCCGAAGATTTATTTTGGATCATTTAACATATCATTCATTTCTGTCAGTCCTATCTTCGCTTTTCTGGCATGTATTTCATCCATTTTTTTAGCTTATAGCTGCAAATACAATAACAAACACTAGAGATGGCTGATATGCCAATCGATAATTGAAAAATAATGGGTTGAGAGGTATAAGCACCAGCTGCGATCCCGATAAGACCCAGCAGTGTTAATTGGAACAGCTGCTTTTTATAATTTTCAAAAATAGTAAACTGAAATTGTCTTCTTTGTTCCACTTCCTTTATGCGCTCAAAGGTTTGCGGAGCTTTAAGAAACTCTGAAGCGGAATGCAAGACCTTAAATAAAGGCTGTGACTGAATCCACATCCAGACAAACGACCATTTATTATTCTCCTTTTTATTTAACCAATCAAAAAATACCGGTTTTGCTAAATCAATTAGCTCCTCTTGTGGTGCTAATTCTTGTAGAATTCCTTCAATCGTTACGAAAGAACGTCCTAGAAAAACAAATCTTGTTGGAACCTGAATGGGGAGTGCCTGAATCATATCATTCATTTCTATTTTTAAGGCAATCATATCCATATCTTTTAAATCTGAGAGTTGAAAAGACATAGTTTCCGCTAATAGCTTTTCTAGCGTCTTTGAATCTCCCTCATCATGGAAAAAACCTAAATGAATCAAGCTTTCCACGGCTTTAGTATAATTTTTAGAAAGAAAGCTTTTAATTAAATCTTGGAAATATTCAGCATCCATTTTCGAGATTTCCCCTACCATACCAAAATCTAGTAATATTATTTTTCCTTCCTTTGAAACTAGGACATTACCTGGATGTGGGTCAGCATGGAACATTCCTGGTTCAAGCCATTGGGGTAGAAACACTTTGATTAGCCGCTTGGCCAATTCGTTCTTGCCTACTACTAACTGCTCTAGCCCATCTCGATCTGTAAGTCTTATACCATGTATCCACTCCATCACCAAGACCCTTGAAGTACTTAGCTCTGAGAAAACAGAAGGGATTTGTACTGCATCCACATCTTTAAATCTCTCTTTAAAAGAAAGCAAAACCTCCCGCTCCTTTGAGTAATCAAGTTCCCGTTCAATCACTTGTTTAAGCTCCTGAAATAAGACTTTAAAATTGATAAAGCCTTTTGGAATAGGAACAAAGTGATCAGCAAACCAGATAATAATGCGTAATATACGAAAGTCCGTTTGGATGATCGATTGGATATTGGGGCGCTTCACTTTGATGGCAACCTCTGTCCCATCCTTCAGAACACCTTTATATACTTCTCCAATCGAAGCTGACGCAATAGCTTCCTTTTTAATTGAAAGTAAGTGCTGATCGATGGGACTTTTCCATTCCGTTTCAAGGATTTGTTGAATTACATCCCAGCTAGAAGAAGGAACCTTATCAGTAAGGTCTTGTATTTGGAGAATAAATGCTTCTGGCAGTAAATCTGTACGAATACTTAATATCTGTCCAATTTTGATTAGTAACCCTTCTAATTCAAAAAGCGTCTTTCGAAACCTTTCTCCTATTTTCCTCCAAAGATTTTTCCATTCCTCTTCAGGCTTTTTTCGGATTTTATACCAATAAATTTGGACGAAGATTACGAATGCCATTGATAATACTTTTGACGTTCGCAACATCTTATTCTTTTTGTTCATTTCGAATCCTCTCGTTTCATTCCACCACTCTTAGATTGCAATAACACTTATTCCTTAAGGGTATCCTATTTTTTCCATAATTCCCTTTATCATTCTATTTCCTATTATCATCTTTTTATTACCTCAGTCATTTTCAAATTTAATCTGTTAATTGCTGGTATGTTGTTTTTCTACTAAAAAGGGCTGAATTTCAACCTATTTCGAATTCAGCCCTATCCATTCCTATTTTCTCTTTATAACAGCCATTGTACACCTTGACACACAGACTAGCTTCTCCTCTTCATCAACAATTTTAATATCCCAAACCATTGTCGTTCTTCCCTGATGAAGAACGATTGCAATGGCAGTAACCTTTCCATCCCGCTTTGCTCTTATATGGTTGGCGTTTATTTCAAGCCCCGCAACCGATTCTGTTTCATGATCGACCAGTTCGTAAGCGCCAATGCTTGCTACAGTTTCTGCAAGAGCGACAGAGGCTCCGCCATGCAGTACACCAAATGGCTGTCTTGTTCGTTCATCAACAGGCATTGTCGCAACAACCTTGCCTTTTTCAAGTGATATGATTTCCATCCCTAGAGCTTCAATCAATGTATTTTTCAGATTCAATTCAATTCTCCCCTTTACGCCTTTTACAATAATATAACAGAGTTTTCCATCTATTATAATACTTGTGGAAACACAGGAAAAGCTTTCTTCGCATATATAGAATTAAAAAGAAAGGGGGCCATTTGGAATGACTCCCCATTTTACTTATGGACAAAATTTTTATTGTACTTCACCTTATCAATTTCACTATTACCCTCTCCACGGTATGCCCAATCGGCAATATCCGACTGTAGACCCGGGGACCTTCATGAGTTCTGCAAAGGATATGGAGAATATTATGAGAGATGTCAGCCTATTATTAACAAAGATGGCTTCTTCCAGAACCTTTTCATTTGAATTAATGAGTGCGGCACAAGCATCACAGCAGGACAAGGTTAGTACAATGATTAAATCAACTGGAATCAAACATATCCCTAAAGTTAGGTATACACCAGATGGGTTGGTTTTAGATTTCGAATCCATCAATCAAATTCAGAACTGCTGCAGTTTATCATTAAAGTTAAGATGGAAATAAATCTCCATTTTTTTTTGCGAAAATAAAAGAAAAAAGCTCTCTATAAAGGGAGAGCTTTTTCCTATGTGAAAATTACTTTTAATAATAAGGGAAGCCTGCTTGGAACGGTGCTGCATATGGACCATATCCACCATATCCACCATATCCACCATATCCAAAGCCATATGGTGAATAAGGCGGAAAAGGTGCTCCATAAAACGGTCGATTAGCAAGGAGAGCTGCCGTTCCAAATCCAGCTATCCCACCTCCAATTAACCCACCTAGAAGACCTCCAGCAAATGGGGCGCCAAATAACAAACCAAGGAACCGTTCGTCTCCTCTATAATAACTTGGTCTTCCTCTCAGGTAATACATTTTGGGTAACCTCCTAATATTTTTGCCTACACTACTTCATATGCATTTTATGCCGTTTTTGAGTGGGCTTTCTATTAGGTTATAGAAAAAACGAAAAGAGTAAGACTACTATTTTTAACCTTAAAAAGTGACTTAAGCTGGTATTTAATATCACTTCTGATGACCATTTAGGCTGATTTTACACTCGAGCGGGAATCAAACCCTATTCTGGTGACCACGGGTACTGATTTCACGCTTAAACGGGCACCAGAATGCTCTTCTGGTGACCACAGATACTGATTTCACGCTTAAGCGGGCACCAGAATACTCTTCTGGTGACCACGGGAACTGTTTTTACGCTTATGCGGGCACCAGAATGCTCTTCTGGTGACCACGGGTACTGATTTTACGCTTAAGCGGGCACCAGAATGCTCTTCTGGTGACCACGGGTACTGATTTTACGCTTAAGCGAGCACCAAACTGCTCTTCTGGTGAACATGGGCACTGTTTTTACGCTTAAGCGGTCACCAGAACACTCTTCTGGTGACCGCGGGAACTAATTTCACGCTTGAACAAGGTCCAGAATGAAGCACATTTTATTTAATACGCCTTCGCCCAATATACTAGCTCATTAGCTTCACGTCCACAGCAGACGCACTCGGATGAAACAGCTTCTTGCTCAAATGGTATACATCTTGAAGTCACACTTGTTTCTTCTTTTATTTTTTCTTCACACTCAAGCTCTCCGCACCACATGGCCTTTACGAAACCTGATTTATTGGCGAAAGTATCTTTAAATTCATCATAAGTTGTCGCAACATAGGTTTTTTGTTCGCGTAGCTCTTTTGCTTTATTATATAAATTTTGCTGAATGTCATCTAATACTTCTGTAATCTTTGTCTCTAATTGATCCAGGCTAACAATCAATTTTTCCCCTGTATCGCGGCGGGCAAGTACGACTTGTTTATTTTCAATATCCTTAGGGCCAACTTCTAAACGAAGTGGAACACCCTTCATTTCATATTCATTAAATTTCCAGCCTGGCTTTTTGTCGCTTGCATCAATATTCACACGTGCAAGTTTGGAAAGCTTGTCTTTTAAGTCATAGGCAAAATCAAGAACGCCTTCTTTATGCTGAGCAATTGGAACAATCATTACTTGAGTTGGAGCTGCTTTTGGCGGAATAACAAGTCCTCTATCATCCCCATGAACCATGATCATCGCTCCAATGATGCGGGTCGTTAATCCCCATGATGTTTGATGTACATATTGCTGCTTTCCCTCTTTATCTAAATATTGAATGCCAAACGCTTTAGCAAATCCATCTCCTAAATGATGAGATGTTCCAGATTGCAGTGCTTTTCCATCATGCATTAAGCTTTCAATTGTGTACGTAAACTTAGCTCCTGCAAACTTTTCTTTATCAGTCTTTCTACCTCTTACCACTGGTATAGCGAGGATATTTTCGCAAAGATCCGTATATACATCAAGCATTTGCTTCGTTTCTTCATGTGCATCTTCATCAGTCGCATGACAAGTATGGCCTTCTTGCCACTGAAATTCCATTGTACGCAGGAACGGTCTTGTCGTTTTTTCCCATCTCACAACATTTGCCCATTGATTATATAGCTTAGGCAAATCCCGATATGAGTGGATAATATTACTATAATGCTCACAGAAAAGCACCTCTGAAGTTGGACGGACACATAAGCGCTCTGCCAGTTCTTCTGATCCCCCGTGCGTTACCCAAGCTACCTCTGGAGCAAATCCTTCGACATGGTCTTTCTCCTTTTGCAGCAAGCTTTCTGGAATAAATAAAGGCATATACACATTTTCATGACCTGTATCTTTAATGCGTTGATCCAATTCATTTTTAATATTTTCCCATAAAGCATAACCGTAAGGGCGCATAATCATGCATCCGCGTACACTTGAATAGTCGATTAGATCTGCCTTCGTTACAACATCTGTATACCACTGGGCAAAATCATCATCCATTGCTGTAATGTCTTTAACAAATTCTTTAGCCATTTCTTTACACCTCTTTTAAATTTTGAGGGACAAGGGGACGGTTCTGATGTCCTATTTTGCTGGGACACTAGATCCGTCTCCCTATCCCCTTATTAAAAAAAGCCATACTTCAAATTAGGGACCAATGCATGGCGGTACCACCCTAATTTAAAGCATAGCTTTACACTCGAATCATGATAACGGATATGAACCCGCTTGTATCTTCAATATTTATCCGATACAGTACTCGGAGGCAGGTTCAAGTGACCGTTTATAGAAGTCTTGCACCAAATGACTTCCTCTCTAGAATAAACTGAAACACTTTACTAATCCTCGTCAATGTATTTACTCTATTTTTGGAAATTATATAAATAAATCTTCACAATGTCAAATCCCATTGAAAAAGCCCCCTAGCTTGAAGCTAAAAGGGCTTAAGTTGAAAAATCAATTCTTAGTTTTCGAAAGCTTGGTCAACAGATACATACTCATAACCAAGGTCTTTAGCAACCGCTTGGTAAGTAATGTTTCCGTTAAGGACGTTAACGCCTAGTTTTAATGATGCGTTGTCTTCAACTGCTTTCTTAACACCTTTGTTAGCAATTTGTAAAGCATAGTTGATCGTAACGTTTGTAAGGGCAATTGTAGAAGTTCTTGGAACAGCACCAGGCATATTTGCAACTGCATAGTGAACAACGCCATGCTTTTCATATGTTGGGTTGTCATGAGTTGTAATATGGTCAACTGTTTCAAAGATTCCGCCTTGGTCAACAGCCACGTCAATAACAACTGAACCAGGAGCCATTGTCTTAACCATTTCTTCTGTAACTAATTTAGGAGCTTTAGCACCAGGAATTAATACAGCACCAACTACAAGATCGCTTTCTTTAACAGCTTGAGCGATATTGAATGGGTTAGACATTAATGTTTGGATGTTGTTGCCGAAAATATCGTCTAATTGACGAAGACGCTCAGGGCTAAGGTCGATAATCGTAACTTGAGCACCAAGTCCGATTGCCATTTTCGCAGCATTAATACCAACTACTCCACCGCCAACGATAGTAACTTTACCGCGTGAAACGCCTGGTACGCCTGCAAGAAGGATGCCTTTTCCGCCATTAGTCTTTTGCAAGAATTGAGCTCCAATTTGAGTAGCCATACGTCCAGCTACTTCACTCATTGGAGTAAGTAATGGCAATGTACGATTTACTTCAACTGTTTCATATGCAATCGCTGTAACACCAGTATCTACTAGAGCTTTAGCTAATTCTGGCTCTGCAGCTAGGTGTAGATATGTGAATAATACTAAATCTTTGCGGAAATATTTATATTCCGACTCAAGAGGTTCTTTAACCTTCATAACCATTTCTGCAGCCCATGCCTCAGCAGCTGTAGGAACGATTTCCGCTCCAACCTCTTTATAATCTTCGTTTGTGAATCCGCTTCCAAGACCTGCCTCTGATTCTACTAATACTTGATGACCTGCTTTAACTAGTGTATATACACTCGCTGGTGTTGCAGCCACACGGTTTTCATTATTTTTTATTTCTTTTGGTACCCCAATAATCATAGAAAATATTCCCCTTTCCTAACATTCAAAAAATTATAAGCACCTTAAGTATAATAATTGAATTCAGATTAATCAACATTATTCGAGCACTTGTAAATATTTTGTCAGTTGTTGTATTTTTCGGACTATTGCTTATTTTTAATCTCCTTTTTTTCTAATTATAGGGAATGATAAAAACATGTAGCATCTCCACTTTCTTTGCCGAAAATAAACTAGTTTTGTCATATAGGAAGGAGTTTATTTTTATTGGAAGAATTCAATAACTAATGAAGGAGGGGATCAGTGTGAATACAAGTGCTGTTGCAAAGTTGTTAGGGGTTTCGCCAAGCACAGTGCAGCGTTGGGTAAGACAGCTGGAGCTCCAAATGGAACGGAACGAGCTTGGTCATTATTGGTTTAAAGAGGAAGATATTCAATTGCTGAGACAAGTTCAAGATCAGCTAAGTAAAGGAATTATTCTACAGAATGTGACTGTACAAGAAGGGAAGCCAAGGAGAGGAAGACTGACAACAACCGTGAGCCTCAGTGACAAAGCAACTGAAAAGCTGCTGGAGAAAATCGAACTGCTGGAACAGAGAGTGAACGGGAAAGCAGATGATGTAGTTTCCTATCAACTGCTGCAGCACCGCCGTGAGATTGAAGATCTCCAGGGCATTATTAAGAATTTAACTGAACGGATCGAAATACTTGAAAATAAACAGAGCAGCCTAAAAAATAAGCTGCCTGCCGAAAATCTATTAATATTTGATAATGAGAAGCCCAAAAAGAAGATAAAAAGAAAAAATATTATTACATCTCTTTTCGGATTTTAGGCAAAGTGCAGGTCAAGCTTTCAGATCCCTTGACCATACCATTGAAATAGAAGAACCTGGGTCAAGGGGACGTTCCCTTGGCCCATTTTATTCATGCAGGACAACCATCCCTATACTTCAAATCTTTCAACAAGAAGGGCTAGTGTACGTACCATTACACCTGTTGCACCGGATGGGCCAAGATTATGTTCTTTGCGGGTCGTTGCTGTTCCAGCGATGTCAAGGTGCACCCACGGTGTTCCTTCAGCAAATTCTCCCACAAACCCTCCTCCCATAATCGCATGTCCTTCTCGACCTGGAGAGTTATTTAAATCGGCAATCTTACTGCTTCTTATTCTTTGTTTATCTTTTTCAAATAAAGGAAGTCTCCAGATTGGCTCCCCTGCTTCATAGGATGCTTCAAGAACCTGCTCCCATAGTGCTTCATTATTAGTTAAAGCACCTGTCGTTTCATTTCCGAGCGCAACAATGACTCCTCCCGTTAATGTCGCAACATCTACAAGATAGTTAGCCCCATGAAACTTTGCATACGTTACCGCGTCTGCTAAAGCAAGGCGACCTTCAGCATCTGTATTCAGTACTTCAATCGTTTTGCCGCTCATAGAAGTGATCACATCATCAGGCTTAAGCGCATTTCCGCTAATCATGTTGTCAGTTGAAGGAATAACCGCGACAACATTTTGTTCCGGTCTAAGCTCACCAATAATTTCCATAGCTCCAAGGACAGCTGCTGCACCGCCCATATCCGCTTTCATGCCAACAATTCCATCCTTTGGCTTAATGGAGTAGCCCCCAGTATCGAACGTAATCCCTTTTCCGACTAAACCAATGACGTCCTTCCATTCTTCTTTTCCTTGATACTTGAGAACAATCATTTTAGGGGGTTCGACAGAGCCTTGGTTAACGGCTAATAAGGCACCCATGCCGAGCTTTAGCATATCTTCCTTTTCGAGGATCTCTGCTTCAAAACCATATTTAGCCGCTAATTCTAGAGCATAGTTAGCCATGTCTGTAGCCGTCAGCATATTTCCCGGCAGATTTACAAGTGTACGGGCTGAGTTCGTTCCTTTTCCATATGTATAACCGACCGTTAAAGCTGCTTTAATTTCCTCTTCTTCTAAAGAATCGCTATATACGGTTACATTCTCAATGAATTTTTCAGGCTCATTTGATTTTTGTTTATATCCAGCGAAGGAATAAGTCGATAATGTAAGTGCTTCACCAACAGCATGTGCAGCATCCATTGCATCTACATTTTCATTCGTGAATGATGAAAGGAATACAGCTGCGTCCTGTAGCTTGTCTGCTTTTACAGCTTTAAATGTTTTTCCAAGTGCCTCACGTAAAATTTCAAAGCTATAATCATTTTCCTTGCCAAGACCGACAATATATAATCTTTTTGCCCCTATTTTCCCGAAAGTATGTACCTTTGAAACAGACTTTTTCTTGGCAGATACATCACCGCCTCTAACAAGGTCCGTTAATTGCCCGCCAAATTCATGATCAAGACTCGAAAGAACTCCATCGAATTTATTCGGCTTTTCGAAAATTCCAAGGATGAGGCATTCATGTTCTTTTGCATAATTTAATTCCTTTAATACCGTAAACATATTTCCACCTCCATATTTGATGCTCTCATTATAGCGAAAAAAGAAAATTATTTCGACTATCTAATCATTTAAAAACAATATTAACTCAGGTAATTTAGGAAGGGACTCAACCTCTTCAAACGGAACACGGTCAATATCCTTAGGAAAAAGGGAAAGACATTCTTCCATAAATGAATAGACGTGTTCAAGATTTATTCCCCAGTGCATTGGACGGTAATCCTGTAAATAATCATGTGCTGCCTGCATCATGAGCCTTGCGCCTTTAATATTGCCGTATTCATAATGATAAATCGCTACACTCATTTGCAGCAGCCCTTTAAAAAATAAATTCCCCTTATCGGTCATCCACATTTCTTCAATAAGATCATGGCAAGTATAGTAATCCCCTTCATTAAACTTTATAAAAAACTCATAATATTCGAGTGGGTAGTCCTTCAATCAAATCACTCCCCTATGAGAGATTTTACAAAAATAATACAATGCCCCTCTTCTTTTCCTTCTGAAAAACATTGCACTATCAGCAAATTATTATTATCATCTTAACAAAAGGATTTAATTCTGCGGGAAATAGTCGAAATTTTTCTAAAAAAAAGCCACAGAATTAAATATGTTTCCTTTTGGTTGTTTAAAAGGTGGTTAATAAATGGATTTATTATTGAATTTTCCTCTTTGGTCGGCCATAGCGGCCATCTTCTTTGCCCAGTTTGTTAAAGTCCCAATTCACTTTATTGCTACTCGAAAGGTTAATTGGGCATTGCTTACGAGCACAGGCGGAATGCCAAGCTCTCATTCAGCAGCCGTTACCGCACTTTCTACTGGTGTTGCATTGGAAACTGGTTTAGACTCACCAGTGTTTGCAATATCTGCTGTATTTGCCATTATCACTATGTTTGATGCGACTGGAGTTCGTAGACAAGCAGGGGAACAAGCCATTGTGTTAAATCAATTAATGTCAGATTTTAACCGTTTTATGGAAGAAGCCAAGGTTTGGCAAAAAAAAGCAGAACAAGAGAAAAGGAAGGAACTAAAGGAATTGCTTGGCCATAAACCAATTGAGGTTTTTTTTGGCGGCTTAACCGGCATTCTGTTAACACTTTTTTTACATTATATTATTTCTTAATAAATATCTGCTTAATGTTAACCAAAAGGTGTGAAATCATTGAGAATCGTTTCTATATGTCCAAGTAATACAGAGCTAGTTGAATATTTAGGCCTTACTCACCTTCTCACAGGTGTTGATGACTTTTCCGACTGGCCAGAACAAATTAAACATTTGCCTCGGCTCGGGCCGGATCTTTCGATTAATATGGATAAAGTGGAAGAACTGCAGCCAGATTTAGTCCTGGCGTCTTTGAGTGTGCCTGGCATGGAGAAAAACATTGAAGAATTAGAGAAAAGAAACATACCCCATATCATTCTAAATCCACAAAGCTTAAAAGATATTGAAAATGATTTAATTATTACCGCAAAAGCATTAGCTCATCCTGAGGCCGGTGAAAAAGCCGCTTTGGTATTCCGCTCACAAATCGAAGAATTAAGGATGATCGCTGCAAATATTGAGGAAAAGCCTTCCCTTTACTGGGAATGGTGGCCGAAGCCTGTCTTTACCCCGGGTCAAGTCAATTGGCTAACTGAAATAAGCGAACTTGCCGGAGCAGTTAACTTGTTTAAAGATGTAGAATTGGCAAGTGTTCAAACTGATTGGGATGATGTATTTCGCCGGAACCCCGATTATATTTGCCTTGCATGGGTAGGTGTTCGGAAGGAGAAAGTCAATCCAGAAATTGTTCTAAAAAGACCAAGCTGGGATCAAATGGACGCGGTCAGAAATCAGCATATTCTTGTTCTTGAGGAAGAGCTATACTGCAGGCCGTCACCTCGTTTGATCGAAGGAGCGATTAAGCTGGCGAAGAAAATTCACCCCGAAGCGTATGCGTCTATTCAATAGTCTGCTAAAAAGGCAGTTATAAAAAAACAGGCAAATCCGTTTCAATGGATTGCCTGTACTTTTTATTTTCGCTCTGATTTAATATATTGCTGACGAAAAACCTGCATGGATTCATTTTCATTTAAAGCATGTAATTCTTCTTCAGTAAGAGTTCCGTCACCCATTTCAACAACATAAACATCAATTGTCTTTTTTCCCCATTCATTATAGACATCATCGACTGTTTCAAAATATAGGTCAACTTTATTTCCTTTTATCGCTCCGCCTTTATCAGCAACGACTCCATATCCATAATCAGGGACAAAAATGATCGTTCCTATTGGGAATACATTTAAATCTGCTGCTACTGTTGAATATAAATCTCTTTTCACCTTTACGCCTGAATATGTAATACCGAATCCAGGATGACCAGGATTTTTCCCTGTTGATTCATAGAAAGCAGTATAACCCGTAGCTATTACTTTTTTCATCGGATATTGTGACCAATCAATGGCCTCCTCTAATTTTGGCGGTGTTCCGGATACCGCCCGGCTAGAGGAAATTTTTAAATCTACATTTGCAATTTGCTTTAAATATTTATAGGCGATACCCACGCTTTTAAATGTATGACTAAAAGGATGGTCATCTGAATTCTTACTTTGACGGAAATCATCACTATTAAAATAATTGACGATTGATTTTGCATGTACTCCTGAAATGGATTGAAAGGTTGTTAATAAAGCTGCCAAAAATAAAGTTGACATGATTACACGTCTTGTCCAAGTTTTTATTCTATTCATTTTATTTTTCACTCCTCCCAAGAATATTCATTTCCAACTTTCAAGAGAATATTCACAGAAGAGCCAAAAAAATAAATTAAATTATCTGAAAACAAACCTTTATGCCCCTGTAAAACCAGTATTTAAAGTTTTTTTCCGAATTTTATTAAATAAAAAAATCCCTGCTGAATGCAGAGATTTCCAACTTGTAGAATATTTGATTTAAAACATTTGATACCCTTTTTTACGAAGAACTTTAATCGTTATTCCCGCCACTATGGCACCTGCCATCCCGCTGCTCAAAATCAGTACATCCGCTGTGGCGAGCTGGGATAATTCATTTCCCAGGCTTGAAAACGATTCTTTAGTTTTTTGAAAATACTCAATAAAACGCACCTTATCAATGATTAATATTGCAACAATTGGATAAATAATTGCCATGATCCATGACATTCTCAGCAGCATATTTAAAATAAATCCAATTCCAAAAAATAACACAAAGAATAACAGCATGGAAATTGGCAATACGAAAATAGTCATCTGCATTGATTCCGTTCCTCCCTCAGCACATCAATAATTAGTGTACTTAATGTAGATTTGGGAGTCAATTATTATATTGGGTTAAATTGTCCTATTAGATTATAAAAATAACCGATATGCTGTATAGCCAAACTGATCTCCAGGGTTTATTCCATCCATTAACGGCTTTGCCGAGGAATCCGAACGATTAGCTAAATATTTGAGTAGTATGGACGCATTTTCATCTTCAGCCAATTCTAGCGGATCGATAAATTGAACATCATAAAGCTCTCCATCCTGCACTTGAATCGTCTGCCCAGGCAAGGCTTCAAGCAAGAATATAATCATATTATCGCTAATCTCATCTTTAATAACTCCCGTCCTCAGGCCGATCATCCCTTTAACAGTGCACTTAATGCCCGTTTCCTCTTCTATTTCCCGAATGACTGCTTCATCAGCAGTTTCACCCGGGTCCACAAAGCCGGCTGGCAAGGACCAACTTCCCTTTAGCCCTCCATATTTCTTTTTGACTACAAGCCATTTACTATCTGGTGAAATGACAAGCCCGGAAACCGCCAGCCAAACCTTTCCCCTTTTTTGGCTCATATTCAATCCCCCTTTATGATTCTAAATTGATAGTACCATATATTTTTTTGATTTTATGCACGTTAATTTTCATATTTGCACGATTTTCGGCTTTATGCACGCTAATCTTTTTATTTGCACGTTTACTTTAATAAAAAAAATTAAAAAGCCTAAGGAACTTTACCGTTTCCTCAGGCTTTTCATTTAATCGATTTTATAAAAATTTAAATTTCCCTTTTTTCATAACTAATGATGGGCCGCCAATCATATATAGGGAACGGTTGTCGATAACTTTCTTCATGAATGAAGCTTTTGTGCCAACCATTTTCTTCCCAAACGCAACTCCAATTGCATCGTCTTCCCCTAAAGAACAGACAGTACCTTTAATATCTGGCTTGAACGACTCCAACTCCGTTTTATTGCGAATAAGAGCCGTAATATTTTTGGCACAAACCTCTCCCTGCTGCATGGCAATTTGTGCAGTTGGAGGGTAAGGACGGTTAATTTCTTCGTTAATGATCAGAGCGCAATCCCCAATAATGAATACATCGTCATGACCCGGTGCTCTTAAATCCGGCTGAACCTTCACACGGCCGCGCATTGCCTCAAAGCCTGATTTCTCAATAAGTGAGTTACCACGTACACCAGCTGCCCAGATCACCGTTCCTGCTTTAATTTCTTCTACTTCTTCCTCGCCTTTTCCTACAATAATTCCATCAGGTGTACATTCTTTAATCGCAGTGCCAATGCGGAATTCAACGCCTTTTTTCTCCAAATGAGCCACAGCATACTCTACTAGCTCTGGATCAAACCCAGGAAGAACCATTGGTGCTGCTTCAACACAGATGACCTTTACCTTCTGGAAATCAACGTCATACTCTCTGCAAAGCTCTGGAATACGGTTTCCTAATTCACCAAGGAATTCGATTCCAGTGAAACCAGCTCCGCCAACAATAATGGTTAATCGCTCATCCTTTTTTACTGCTTCTGTATTATAAATGGCAAATTGATATTCGATATGCTCACGGATTTGCCGTGCAGAGTTCACGTTCACAATTGAAAAGGCATACTCTTTTAAGCCCTTAATGCCAAATGTTTCGGATTCACCGCCAAGAGCAACGACTAAATAATCATAATTAATCTCACCATTTGCAAGAATAACCTTTTTCTCTTCAGTTTTTACTTCAATTGCTGTATCTTTAATAAAATCAACCTTGTTTTGATCAATGACCGTTTTAATATCATATCTCACTCGGTCATGGTGAAGAGTTCCTGCAGATGCTTCATGCAGCCATGTTGTTTCATAGTGATAATCATTTTTGTTAACTAAGACGATATCGGCTTCATTGACCCCTATTGCCTTTTGTAATCGAGTCGCAGTCATTAAACCACCGTAACCTGCTCCTAATATAACAATCTTTTGCTTTCTCAATGTATATCTTCCACCTTTTAGAGATTTTAATTTATTATTACCGTTTCACGTTACTCTTAGTATCTTTAGGATATCAAAAGTTTGTGATGTAATTCACTAAAGATGTCAAAAAAAATTTAGAAATTTGTCACAAAAAATTAACATTCTATCTACCTTCATATTATTCGTTTTTTATATGGATTTCAAGCCTAAAAATAGAAGGGAAAAATATTCACGAAATTCAGATCATAACAAAAACAGAAAAAATGATTAAATGTTTCGTCTATTCGTAATATTTCTAACCAGGAGTGAGGTTTGGAAAAAAATATGTTATTATATACTTTAAATTGCACTATTATAGTTGGGGGGTTATGTAGTGAAAGAAGATCCAAAAGTGTATGATATAACGATTATTGGGGGAGGTCCTGCTGGTTTATTTACTGCTTTCTACGGCGGAATGAGGCAGGCTTCTGTTAAAATTATAGAAAGCTTGCCACAGCTTGGCGGCCAATTATCAGCCCTATATCCAGAGAAATACATATATGATGTAGCAGGTTTTCCAAAAGTCCGCGCTCAAGAATTAATTAATAATTTGAAAGAGCAAATGGCTAAATTCGAACCGGCAACTGCACTTGAACAATCTGTAGAGAAGCTTGAGAAGCAAGAAGACGGCATTTTTAAGCTAACAACGAATAGAGAAATACATTATACGAAAACAGTTATTATAACGGCAGGAAACGGTGCCTTCCAACCTCGACGCCTTGAATTAGAAAGTGCTGCACAATATGAAGGGAAAAACCTTCACTATTTTATTGACGACCTCAATCAATTTGCTGGTCAAAAGGTTGTTGTATTTGGCGGAGGGGACTCTGCTGTTGACTGGGCGCTTATGCTAGAGCCGATTGCTGAAAAGGTCACAATCGTTCACCGCAGGGATAAATTCCGTGCCCATGAGCATAGTGTTGAAAATCTTCACAATTCTAAAGTTAATATAAAAACACCATTTGTCCCAACAGAATTAATCGGCAAGGACAAAGGCATAAGCCAAGTAGTGCTAGAAGGTGCAGATGATAAGACAAAGGAAACGATCGATGTAGACGCAGTCATCTGTAACTACGGATTCGTTTCTTCCCTTGGTCCAATTAAAGAATGGGGTCTTAACATAGAGAAGAACTCGATCGTGGTCAATTCCAAAATGGAAACAAATATTCCAGGCATTTATGCAGCAGGAGATATTTGTACGTATGAAGGGAAAGTAAAGTTAATCGCATGCGGATTTGGTGAAGCACCTACTGCGGTCAACAATGCAAAGGCATATATTGATCCTAAAGCTAAAATACAGCCAATGCATAGCAGCTCTATGTTTGACTAATTAATCTAAGGGTGCCTTAAGGGGCACCCCCATTTGATTAACATTCCTCTGGTGTACCTGCCGCAGTGGCGGTTCTGAAGGAAGACCCGCATCCGCATGAGGCGATCGCATTCGGGTTATCAATCGTGAACCCGCCGCCCATCATCGATTGTTTATAATCAATTTTCGTTCCATTCAGGATCGGTGCGTCCTCTTTGCTAACAACAATTTTAATCCCATGCTGTTCGAATTGACTATCATTTTCTTCTACTTCATGGGCAAAACCCATTCCATAAGATAATCCGCTGCATCCCCCACCTTTTACAGAAACTCTTAATAAGGCATTTTCCTCTTCATTAGCCTTCATCATATCTTTAATTTGCGAAGCGGCAGCATCTGTCAAAATAACAACATCACTCACTTATCTTCACTCCTTTAATTCATTTATTATTGTCAATCGTTAATTTAAACTTAATCACGGTATTAACTATGAAAACTATCCTCTTTCTATAATAGTATATACACTACAGTTCGTGACCTCAACTAATCAGTTTCAAACAAATTAATGACATTTGATGAACAGAAAGAGATGAATTAGTGCTTTTATCATGGAATAAAGTATAATTTTAGTTATAATGGTATATATAACTTACAGCAAAACTAAACCAAATTTCCTAGGAGGCGATCACAATGACAGAAATTGAACCCATCTTTGACAAAAAGTGCGAATGCAGAATGTGCAAAAAATCGTTTACTAGTAAAAAGCTGCGTTCCAGGTTTATAAAGGTAAAGAACTATGACACTGATTTCCGCCCTAACTATACCTCCGAGGAAGCCAATCCGATTCTTTATCACGTTGAAGTTTGCCCTCATTGCGGATTTTCTTCAACTAGCGATTTTTCTCCCTATTTTCCACCCGGAGCTGTTGAAGTCATACAAGCTCAGGTTTGCGATCAATGGAATCCCCATGATTTTGGACAAAAGCGTACATTAAGTGATGCCATCAAAACATATAAATTAGCCGTCTATTGCGGCCTGCTGAAGAAAGAGAAGCATATCACAATTGCAGGTATGTATATGAGGTTAGCATGGATCTATCGAAGCCTGGAAAATGAGGAACAGGAGCAAAGATTTTTGAAGCTGGCAACAAAATCGTATGTAGATTCTTATATGGCAGATGATTTTAGGGGTACACAAGTATCTGAAGTGAAGCTTATGTATTTAATAGGCGAGCTTTCTAGGCGAACGCATCGAAATGACCAAGCTGTTAAATTCTTTTCAAAGGTGATTGAACAGCAAAATCGGTCAATCGAATCTGGTATTATCGAAATGGCTAGAGAAAGATGGTATGAAATGCGTGACAGCCAGAAGACTGCTAAGCAAGCTTAAGAAAAGGGTGATAAGAAGAAATGCCAGCCTTGTCGTAACAATTTGAAGCTTGTTATGATGAACGGCAAATCCTTTTTATCACCCTATTTTTTAGTTATATTAAAACATAGGATTTTCCTCTAAATATTGATAGATATTTTGAACTAGTTCATCAGGAGTTTCCCCTGTAACTACCTCGCCATTTACGAGAGCAAATAAAGCAGATGCACATTTTCCGCAATAGCCTAAACATCCATATTCAATAACATCGAGGTCATAATCCTTCTCTAATATTTCAAGCGCCTTTTGAGATCCGCTTGCCAAATTGCTGACACAAAACTCTATGATGGGCTTTATCACTACGATCACCTCAGCCTGAAGCTATCAATCCGAATACTTCATATTTAAACATAAACCCTTTTTCATGCTACCTTTTTTCAGCTATTTCTGCAATGATTTTCACTTTTATTATGTTAACCGTTATATACGCACTTGTTCTTGAAGGTTTTTGTCTCGAAAAAAACGTTCAGTGGATAAATGAGCAGCAATTCATAATAAAAAAGGGACAAATATAAAACTTTACTAATACAACATATGCCTAGTATTGTCAAGCTGCATTCCTGTTAAGGTTGTGATTTTATGACAATTTAGTTATACTTTCTATGGGATAAGCATTTTACATATACTATTTCAGCAAAGCTTTTTAGAACGGACATAAAGGGGATACAATATGAAAAGTCTTGTAATACTTGGCGGTGGCTATGGCGGGATGAGAGCAATTGAACGTCTTCTTCCCAATCAGCTGCTAGACGATGTTTCCATTACTTTAATCGATCGAGTACCTTATCATTGTTTGAAAACAGAATATTACGCATTAGCTGCTGGGACAATCTCTGATCAGCATGTAAGGGTGGCCTACCCTGAACACCCAAGACTCGATGTGAAATTTGGCGAAATCACTGGCATTGATCTTAGTAACAAAAAGGTTAACTTGCTTGAGGGCACATCGGTTCATTATGATGATTTAATTATCGGTTTAGGCTGTGAGGATAAATATCATAATGTGCCTGGTGCAGATGAATTCACTTTAAGCATTCAAACCATTGAAAAATCTCGTGCAACCTACCAAGCTTTAAATAACTTAACTCCAGGGTCTGTTGTTGGAATTGTTGGTGCTGGATTGAGCGGGGTTGAAATTGCATCAGAACTGCATGAAAGCCGTTCGGATTTAAACATTAAATTATTTGACAGAGGGAGCCACATCCTTTCTGCCTTTCCTGAAAGATTAAGCATGTATGTTGAAAACTGGTTTAACAGCCATGGCATAGAGATTGTCAGTCATTCTAATATTACACGTGTAGAAAAAAATGTTCTTTTTAATCATGATGAGCCCGTTCCATGTGATGCAATTGTATGGACTGCCGGCATTCAGCCTAATAAGGTCGTTCGTGATTTGGATGTTGAGAAGGATCCACAAGGGCGTGTTGTTCTTACTAAGCATCATAACCTTCCTGGGGATGAACATGTGTATGTTGTTGGGGATTGCGCAAGCCTTCCACATGCACCAAGTGCCCAGCTGGCTGAAGGACAGGCCGAGCAGATTGTGCAAATCCTATTGAAACGTTGGAAAGGTGAAGAACTTCCTGAATCACTGCCAACGATAAAGCTAAAAGGTGTACTTGGCTCCCTTGGCAGTAAGCACGGATTTGGAGTCGTAGCTGATCGTGCCATTACAGGCCGAGTAGCTCGACTTCTTAAATCAGGAATTCTTTGGATGTATAAATTTCACCGGGGCTAAGAAAAGCAGAAGCGCCATTAAAAATGAGCATCTCCTTTTAGGAAATGCTCATTTTTTCTACTCTGCTTTATATCCGTATTTCTCCATCACTGAATAAACGGTTTTCAGCTTTGGATTGCCTTCCCCCACTACTTCATCTTCAATTAAGACGACCGGATAAAACATATCCTCTTCAATCACCCTTTGAGCAAACTCCTGTTTCTCGGCTTCTTCGGGTGGATTGTGGATATCCACATACGTAATTTTGAAAGGCTGATCTGGATACTTTCGGCCAAGTGCAGCCTGAAGCCACTCATATGTTTCCTTTGAGGAAGGAAGGTTTACACAGCTTGGACATAATACCTCCGCTCCATAAACAGTTAATTCCACTTGTCTTTGCATTCCCTTTTCCCCCTTAAAATGAATCTTATATTCATTTTACATGATTATGACGGTAGAAACCTTAGTAATTTTTCATTTGAGCGGAAATCCATTTCTTTAAATAGATTTTTCCCCTCATAATGATTATAATAAATATAAAGAAAGGAGTAGATTTAAATGGCTGAACAAACAACAATGCTTGAGCAAGTTCAAGAAGTATTAGATAAATTGCGCCCATTCCTTCTACGCGATGGAGGAGACTGCGAACTAGTTGATGTAGAGGATGGAATTGTGAAACTGCGCTTACTTGGCGCATGCGGTACTTGCCCAAGTTCAACAATCACACTAAAAGCAGGTATTGAACGTGCTTTATTAGAAGAAGTACCTGGTGTTGTAGAGGTTGAACAAGTATTCTGATGCTTAATACGGTCAAAAGCGATGTCTCGTCTGACATCGCTTTTTTTTTAATTACATAGAAGACTGTTTCGTGATTCAGTATAGACCTGACTGCCAACCTGATCAATTTTCAAGCTGCGGCAATCCATTTCTGGAAACAGCTTGGATAATCCTTCTGCCACAGCTTTTCCTTCGCCTTCTTCAGCCAAGCATAGCACAGTTGGACCCGCACCGCTCAAAGCTACCCCAAATGCGCCAAGATCAATTGCTTTTTCCTCAATAATGGCCATATGAGGAACTAGCTCTTTTCGATAAGGATGATGGTATAAATCTGCCTTCATCATTTTTCCAGCAAGCTCAAAGTTGCTGCTAAATAGAGCGGCAATAAGAACATTTCCGATGGCACCCGCTTGTACAGCTTCACTATAGGAAAGGCTGCTAGGTAAAACACCTCGGGATTCCTTCGTTAAAAGTTCTTCTTTCGGCACAACGGCAATTACATCAAGTGCTAAATGGCTAAAGACTTCAGCGCTTACTTCTTCGCCTCTTTGACAGCCGACAACTAGTCCCCCTAAGAGGGAGGCGCCGACATTGTCAGGATGCCCTTCGATTCTAGAAGCCAATTCCAATTTCTCCTGATCTGATAAGTGAAGTTTGCAGAGTGCATCCGCTAATTCAATTCCTGCTACAATAGCTGCGGCACTGGAACCTAGCCCTCTTGCAAGCGGAATATCACTTTTTACGCTAATCTTACAGCCAGGCAGTTTTTGATTATACTTTTCTGCTGTTTTCATAGCAATTTGGATTATATAATTCGTTTCATCTTTTGGAAAAACATTTAAGTGCTCTGATATTGGGACAATCTCCCATTGATCTGCTCTTTCAACCTCTAGAGTTAAATATACATTCAGGGCAAGGCCAATCGAATCAAATCCTGGGCCTAAATTTGCAGAGCTTCCCGGGACTTTAATGATGAGCATTTCACCTTCGCTCATACATGGACAACTCCTCTAATATGTTCAGCCACCGCAACTTCATCATTAGGAAGCACAATTGGCTTAATAGGGCTGCATTCGATCGCCACATTCGGATCCTTTAGGCCATTTCCAGTAAGAATGGCAACCACTCTAGAATGCTGCGGAATTTCTCCATTTCGCAGTTGTTTATAAATTCCAGCTAAAGAGGCACATGAGGCCGGTTCAGCGAAAATTCCTTCTGTAGAAGCGAGCTTTCTGTACATATAGAGAATTTCTTCATCACTTACTTCGTCTATTTTCCCATTCGATTCCTCTAATGCTGCATTAGCTAAATCCCAGCTTGCAGGATTGCCGATCCGAATCGCAGTAGCAACGGTTTCAGGATTTTCAAATACTTTATTATGAACGATTGCAGCAGCACCTTCTGCTTCAAATCCATGCATTTTTGGCAGCCCTGTTTGCTTTGCTTCATTGTATTCCTTAAAGCCCTTCCAGTAAGCACTTATGTTGCCTGCATTGCCGACAGGGAGTGCAAGAATATCAGGCGCTTCGCCGCCAAGCTGATCACAAATTTCAAACGCACCTGTTTTTTGGCCTTCAAGGCGGTATGGGTTCACAGAGTTTACTAGAGTAATAGGTTCTGTTTCACTGATTTTTCTAACCATTGCCAATGCTTGGTCGAAGTTTCCTTCAATTGAGATAATTTCTGCTCCATACATAACAGCTTGTGCAAGCTTGCCCATCGCAATTTTCCCCTCTGGAATAACAACAATGCAACTAAGGCCAGCTCGTGCCGCATAAGCTGCTGCAGCTGCCGATGTATTCCCTGTGGATGCACAAATGACGGTTTCACTGCCCTCTTCCTTCGCTTTCGCTACAGCCATAACCATTCCACGGTCTTTAAACGAGCCAGTCGGGTTTGTTCCTTCCGTTTTCACGTAAAGGTCAATTCCCCATTCATCAGAGAGCTTATCAAGTCTAATTAATGGTGTATTACCTTCATTCAAAGTTAGTAATGGTGTGTTTTCGTTAATCGGTAAATATTCTTTATAGGCTTTTAGTAATCCTTCCCATCTCATACACTTGCGCTCCCCTCAACTCGATACGAGCTTTCGATAGTTTTAACAGCTTGTAAGTCTCTTAATTTAACTAAAATATCCTGATAATCTTGTAATGAAGCCTGGTGGGTAACCAATACGATCTCCGCAAGCTCTTTATTTTTCAGTGGCAATTGAAGAATTTTTTCAAAGCTGACATGATGTTCAGAGAAAATGGAAGTAATATTCGCAAAGACTCCTACTTCATCTCTTACATGCAAGCGTAAGAAATATTTCGAGAAGATTTCATTTGCATCCTTCAACTGCTTTTCAAATTGTGGAGTAATAGCGCTTTTTCCAGTTACACCTAACCGCATATTTTTCATAACTGCAACTAAATCTGACACTACGGCTGTTGCAGTTGGCAAGCTTCCAGCTCCTGGTCCATAAAACATCGTTTCGCCCACAGCTTCTCCGTGAACGTAAACAGCATTGAATTCATCATGAACAGATGCAAGTGGATGTGTGTCAGCTAATAAAGTCGGCTGAACACTGACTGCCACTTTATCCCCATCTCTTTCGGCCATCCCGATCAGCTTCATCGTATAGCCAAGCTGGCGGCCATATTGCAGGTCTTCCTCTGTGATGCGAGAAATCCCCTCAGCCTTCACATCATCTAAATCTATTTCCATGGAAAAACCCAGCGTTGCTAGTATAGCCATTTTTCTTGCAGCATCTAGTCCCTCAACATCAGAGGTCGGATCAGCCTCAGCATAGCCTAATTCCTGAGCTTCCTTTAGAACATCCGCGTAGGCACTGCCATTCTTGCTCATCTTTGTTAATATAAAGTTCGTTGTTCCGTTCACAATCCCCATCATTTTCGTAATTCTATCTGAAGCCAAACCATCTACAAGGCTTCTTAAAATTGGGATCCCGCCGCCAACACTCGCCTCGTAAAATAGATCACAGTCATGTTCTGATGCAACTTTCAAAAGCTCTGAACCATGTACAGCCATTAAATCCTTGTTAGCCGTTACGACATGCTTTCGATTTTTCAAAGCCTTCATGATGTAATTTTTCGTATCACCGATACCGCCCATTACTTCAATAATGACATCAATTTCAGGGTCATTGATAATATCTTCCGGATCTGTCGTTAACTTGTCTGCAGCTATTTCCACTGTTCTTGCTTTATTTAAATCCTTTACAAGGATCTTCTTCACTTTTACAGGACAGCCTATTTGATGCATAAGCTTATCCTGATGATTTTCAATAATGGTGACAACACCAGAACCAACCGTTCCTAATCCTAATAAACCAATCGAGATTGCTTTCACTTTCATTCCCCTCCCAAGTTGTTCGTTCTATATGTACATTTGTATTTGTATAGTAGACATTATAGAGTGAAATATCCTTTTTTACAATAGTTATTTTCAGACTAATATGTATGTAATCGCTTACTACTGCGGATTTATAGAAATTATTTATAAAAAAAAGCGACATGAATAAAGTCGCTTCGAAAATTGGCATTGGGACTGTCCAGAAAGTCAGTTATCTTGACTTTTGGGCAGATCTGATTTAATGGAAATCCAAGCTAAAATGTCCGTTAAATCCTTGAAGACGGACAGCTTTACGGAATTTTCGGCTGAGTTGTCCGTCATAACCTCGTTAACGGACAACTTTACGGAATTTAGGCTGAGATGTCCGTCATTGCCACGTAGACGGACAACTTTACAGAAATTTAGGCTGAGATGTCCGTCATTGTCACGTTAACGGACAACTTTACAGAAATTTAGGCTGAGATGTCCGTCACAAGGGCAATGACGGACGCTATTGCTAATAACTGATGATCCCTTCTTGTCCCATTACTTTTTCAGCCATCCGATGATGGGAATTCTAAACTTTTGTACAGGCACTTCTGCAAAGTCATAGAAGCCCCCTAAAAAGCGCTCGTGCTCATTGGATTGCTGAAGAAACTTTTGCAGTCTTTCCTCCGATACTTTTTTCTCCTGCTCTGAGGATGCTCCATAATATGTTTCAATGCAATAAAAATAATGAAGCGGAAATAACAGTCGGGCAAAAAATAGCCTCCACGAGAAAGAGGTTAATGGGACAATGCTTTGGTAATCCCTCATAAATTGCCGGAGCTCTGGCTCGTACGTTTTTATATTGCGGAAATATTTCTCTCTCGTCCATTCAGCTAGATCTCTTGAGGAATGATCAAAAACCCAATCAAATGGATTTTTTATATAATAAGTATGGTTCCATGTTTTTGCCGTGAATCGTATATGGCAAATCGTCCCGCTATCAATTGCACCTGGGTTATCATCAATTTCTGTGTCCACCAAATATTGAATGGCATTTTCAGCAATTCCCCTATAATAAGGAAATGATTCCAAAAACATCTTGTCAAATTCATGTTCTGGCTGTTGAAAGAGCATCTCATTCCATACTTTTTCCATTTGATCCAATCTAGTTTCCCATATTTGCTTCCACTGGCCAATCCTGCTAACCTTCTTTACGGGAAACTGAACTGTTCTGCCCCTAAAGTGAAACTTCGCAAGCTTTCTGCCGCTTCGCTGCAACTTTCTGTTTTGTACTTGCTTGTTCATAAGGACACAATATCTTCCATTCTCCCATTCACTAAATTGCTTTCCTTCCTTTGTCTTTAAAAAAGTACTGCAATATTTTTCACCAGTTTTAACTAGATGGTCTGTAAGCATATTTAATTCACTAAGCTCGTCTTCCTCCATTCCCCCGATCGGGACAAGAATATAAATTTCTTCCTGCTTCCTGTATGCTTGATACTTCCCTATCCTTACTTCATCGTCCGCCTGCAGCCCGTATTGCGTTTTAAGAAGCTTTAACATTTCATACCTCCTTATTAGGTAATGAATCCCTTTAACGAAAATATATGTAGGGCAACAGCAAAACTTGTGCTTTTCTTGTATAAGTATCTGCAGGCAGGAAAAGCTGAGGAAGATGTCCAACCTTCGTCTTCCATAATAGAGAACGATGGAATAATTTCTATAAATAGGTTATATATATATTGAAACTAACAGGAAAAAGGTGGAGCCGATGAATGAAGAAAAACGTGTAGATTTGATTGAGCAAACAGCGCGCAAATGGCTGCAGGAACGAGGAGTATCCATACAAGATATTGCGAAATTAGTCTTTTTCCTCCAAGAAAAGTATCATCCAGATTTACAAATGTCAGTTTGCATTGAAAATGTGGAACGTGTCCTCTCCAAAAGGGAAGTCCAAAACGCAGTCTTAACTGGCATCCAGCTCGATATGCTTGCTGAAAAGAAACAGCTATTAGAACCGCTTCAGCATGTGGTCGAAATTGATGAAGGTCTGTATGGGGTGGACGAGGTATTGGCTTTATCCATTGTGAATGTATATGGATCGATTGGATTTACAAACTTTGGCTATATCGATAAACTAAAGCCCGGCATATTAAAAGACCTCAATGATAAATCGTCAGGGAAAGTTCATACCTTTCTAGACGATATTGTTGGAGCGATTGCAGCGGCTGCGTCAAGCCGGTTGGCGCATAGGGCGAATGGGACGAAATAAACTAAACTAGGGATGGAGAAAAAAGCTCTCCATCCGTTTTTATTAAATGTCCTTATTAAATGCTATGTTATATCGATTATTGCCTATTTCAAATGTAATCTAAATGCCTTCTCCTACTCTGCAAAACAATTCTCATCAAAATGATCTAAGGCATCCTTCCATCCGACATTTGCAATAAGATCAATTATTGATAAATAAGGGATAAACTCACTACTTCCTAGCTGGGGATAGGGTTTTGGTAAATAATTTTGGTATAACACTTGAATATCGCTATTTTTAAAAAGAGTCTCTTCTTCAATATACTCTTTTGCTGCAGCTGCACTTAAATAAGTATCTGCCCCAAGATATTTACAAATTTCTAACGAGTATTTTGACTTCTTACCAGTAACAGGAAGATCACTACTTCTTACTATCTCTGTAGAAACATTAAGTTTATTACAAATTTTCTTAACAATGGAGATATTCGTTTCGCATAATAGATTACTTTTCCCTTCTAAAACTTCCGAAATTTCTTGCAATATTTCTCTTCCAAAGGGGTGTTTCTGATATGCGTGGAACAAAGTTTTCTTATGATAATTTCTCCAATGCTGCTGATCGTCAATAGCTATCTTAGAAAGTGTTAAGCTTTTTACATTTTTCGTCTTGACTGGTATTGTCAAATATTTTTCCTTTCCAAGAAGTAAAATCTTATTTCGTTGCTGCCAAGACCTTTTGGCAAATTGAACATCATCTAGAAAAACAAATACATCCGAAGACTTAATTAAATTAAAGTACCCAATCCATGGCAAGTAAGTAGGCTGCATAATCGCAATTCTCACAAAAGCCCTCCTTAATTTACCTTTTGTAAATTAACAAGACAAATCAAATGATTTTTTGACTATTATTACCTTTTGATTTTGCTAGAGATAACAACTTATTTTTAATTTCCTCTTTTTGCATATTTTTATAATTGGTTATCAGCTGTTCAATCAGACTAATATCAACATGATTAGCTTTTCCAATATAGATGTTTGAATAAACTTGTTTGTCAATCATTTCATCTTTTGCTAGAAGCTCTTCAACCAGTTTTTCACCTGGACGTATCCCGGTAAAAATAATATTTATTTCGTCTAGTTTGTATCCAGATAATCGAATGACATTATGAACAAGATCAAGGATTCTTACCGGTTCACCCATATCAAGAATAAAAATTTCTCCACCTTTTGCTAACGCACCAGCTTGAATGACTAACCTAGCAGCTTCAGGAATAGTCATAAAGTAACGAACCATATCTGGATGTGTCACAGTTACTGGACCACCATTTTGTATTTGCCTGATAAATAAAGGAATAACACTTCCTCTGCTTCCCAAGACATTCCCAAACCTAACTGCTACAAACTTTGTCTGGCTTTTTTCATTTAGATTCTGAATGATCATTTCTGCCAGTCTTTTTGTAGCCCCCATTACCCCTGTAGGATTTACAGCTTTATCTGTTGAAATCATCACAAAATGACTCACCCTATGATGATGCGCAGCTTCGGCTAAATTTTTTGTTCCAATCACATTATTTTTCACAGCTTCCTTCGGGTTCCATTCCATAAGGTGGACGTGTTTGTGTGCAGCTGCATGATAAATGATATCTGGCCGATATTCTCCAATAACCTCAAATATTTTCTCGCGATCTTGAATATCAGCTATTTCTGCTACAATTAATAAGGCATCCCCGAATGTTTCTCTCATTTCCATATCAATATGATAAATACTGTTTTCTCCATGGCCTAATAGTATAATTTTTGCAGGTTTAAACTTTGCAATTTGCCTACAAATTTCCGAGCCAATTGAGCCACCTGCCCCAGTTACCAAAATAACTTTGCCGGTAATCGAATCAGAAATTCTTAAATCATCAAGGATAACAGGCTCCCTGCCTAAAAAATCATCAAATTGAATATCACGCACCTCATTAAAAGGCCTTTTACCTTCCACAATATCTTCAAGCATTGGCATTGTTTGCGTTTTTACATTAGTTTTTATACATATTTGTAGAATTTCATTTAGCTCCCGTTTCTTTAAGGATGGAATAGCAATGATGATGTGTTCAATTTTTAGCTTCTCTGCAACTGCTTCAATATTTTTCACTGTTCCAACAACCGGAACACCGTATATTTCAAGTTTTTGTTTATTCGGATTATCATCAATAAGGGCTACAGGATAAAATCTGAACGAACTATTTGTAATAAAGTGCCTTACTAACATTGTGCCAGCTGATCCTGCACCAATAATTAATGTTCTCTTCTTATTTGAATGATCTATTTCTAATCGATTGAGACATATTCTCCAAATGAGCCTTGCCCCGCAAATAAGCATCGAAAACAACAGCCAAAATAATAAAAGCATACGGAAACTGATTAACGCATTCACAGTTGTTTGAATAGCAAAAAAAGTAATCATGGATAATGTAATAACAAGAATTATTTGTGAAGCATCTTTTACACTTACATGCTCCCACGCTTTTCTGTGTAGCTTAAACCCGTATACTAAAAGGAAATAAATGAATGAAAAAATACCTACTGCTATAATTTCATCTATTTCCATTACTCTTAAGTGATAAAGAGGGATATTAGCTGCATCGTATATTAGCCAAGAGCTAAGGGTAAATGAAGAGATAATAATAAGAAGATCGAGTAGGATAAAAAATGAAAGGCGTTGCCTGTAAGACAATATTGTAGCCCTCCAATCGTAAAACTTTTTTCTTTTTTAAGTTAATATTTTAAACAAAAAAAAAACGACATTCTTTTTATTGAACTGATGAAGGAATTAGAATTACTTCTCTACTAAAGCATGACCCAGAAACCTATTTGTAATGGGGGATATTACCTAATTTAGAATATGACCTTATTTCTTATTTAAGAACATTTTTGTTCTTTTAAATGAAAATAATTTCTAAAAAGTCTACATTTTCAACCATTTTAAAAATTAACTTTTTATTTGTTATTTATT
>NZ_JBALNX010000044.1:118536-119571 GCF_036962035.1 Bacillus sp. JJ1773 | reverse complement strand
AATCAGAGGGTCGTAGGTTCGAGTCCTTCATGGCTCACCATTTATATATGCGGGTGTGGCGGAATTGGCAGACGCACCAGACTTAGGATCTGGCGCCGCGAGGCGTGGGGGTTCGACTCCCTTCACCCGCATTAATAAAGATAAGCGGAAGTAGTTCAGTGGTAGAACACCACCTTGCCAAGGTGGGGGTCGCGGGTTCGAATCCCGTCTTCCGCTCCAAACATGCCGGGGTGGCGGAACTGGCAGACGCACAGGACTTAAAATCCTGCGGTAGGTGACTACCGTACCGGTTCGATTCCGGTCCTCGGCACCATTGATATATAATAATGCGCCCGTAGCTCAATTGGATAGAGCGTCTGACTACGGATCAGAAGGTTATGGGTTCGACTCCTTTCGGGCGCGCCATTATATCAAATAATAAGTTTTTTCGGGAAGTAGCTCAGCTTGGTAGAGCACTTGGTTTGGGACCAAGGGGTCGCAGGTTCGAATCCTGTCTTCCCGACCATCTTGAATAATATGGGGCCTTAGCTCAGCTGGGAGAGCGCCTGCCTTGCACGCAGGAGGTCAGCGGTTCGATCCCGCTAGGCTCCACCATATTTAATATATAATTAAATATAATCCTTAATTTGGCGGTGTAGCTCAGCTGGCTAGAGCGTACGGTTCATACCCGTAAGGTCGTGGGTTCGACCCCCTCCGCCGCTACCAAATTAGGACCTTTAGCTCAGCTGGTTAGAGCAGACGGCTCATAACCGTCCGGTCGTAGGTTCGAGTCCTACAAGGTCCACCATATGTTTATTATTTGGAGGAATACCCAAGTCCGGCTGAAGGGATCGGTCTTGAAAACCGACAGGCGGGTCAAACCGCGCAGGGGTTCGAATCCCCTTTCCTCCTCCATATTATGCTAAATATGAGCATAGTAAAAATCATATAAATACTATTATCGCGGGGTGGAGCAGTCCGGTAGCTCGTCGGGCTCATAACCCGAAGGTCGCAGGTTCAAATCCTGTCCCCGCAATTGGTCCGGTAGTTCAGTTG
>NZ_JBALNX010000044.1:101023-118395 GCF_036962035.1 Bacillus sp. JJ1773 | reverse complement strand
TCCTGAGCCACCATTTAATTATTACTAAATGCGGGTGTAGTTTAGTGGTAAAACCACAGCCTTCCAAGCTGTTGATGAGGGTTCGATTCCCTTCACCCGCTCCAAAATATGGGCCTATAGCTCAGCTGGTTAGAGCGCACGCCTGATAAGCGTGAGGTCGATGGTTCGAGTCCATTTAGGCCCACCATTTTTATTTTATCTTTGTTCCGCAGTAGCTCAGTGGTAGAGCATTCGGCTGTTAACCGAACGGTCGTAGGTTCGAATCCTACCTGCGGAGCCATTATGGGGAAGTACTCAAGAGGCTGAAGAGGCGCCCCTGCTAAGGGTGTAGGTCGCGTAAGCGGCGCGAGGGTTCAAATCCCTCCTTCTCCGCCATTATAAGGCCCGTTGGTCAAGCGGTTAAGACACCGCCCTTTCACGGCGGTAACACGGGTTCGAATCCCGTACGGGTCATAAAAAAGGTTGTCAACCAATTGTGTTGGCAGCTTTTTTTTTACTTATTTATAGTTAATTATAGATCTGGATGTAAAAAGATACCATGGACTAAGATTCTATGGTATTTTTTGTATATAGGGCAAATACACAATTTAAGTGAGAGGAATAACATAGAAAAGCCATAAGGAGAAACAAAAAATGATTAAGTATATTATTTTTGATTTTGATGGAACGATTGCCAATTCTCAATATGCATTTGTTTCTGCCTGGAATCATCTAGCTGAAAAGCACCGATTTAAAAAACTAGAGCATGATAGGTTAGAGGATTTAAAAAAACTAACCATTAAAGAACGAAGTAAGTTGTTAAATTTTCCAATGTATAAATTGCCCATTGTGATGCCGGAATTCTACACAGCCTATCGCCAATCAATATTAGACGTGACCCTATTTGAAGGGATAAAGGAATTATTAAATGAATTAGAGAGTAGAGGTTACCATACGGCCATTATTTCTTCTAATTCAGAGGAAAATATTAGGCAGTTCTTAAATCGTAATGACGTTAAGGTAACTGATATTCTTTGTTCCAGTCGCATTTTTGGTAAGGATAAAATGATAAAAAAGTTCTTAAAATCTCACAATGTGCAGTCTTCCGAGGTTATTTATGTAGGAGATGAGCATCGGGATATCGTTGCCTGCAAGAAGTGTAATGTAAAAGTTATATGGGTTGGTTGGGGCTATGATGGCATAGAAGTGGTTCAATCTGAAAATCCTGATTATATGATTCAAACGCCAGATGAAATTCTGCAAATCATTTAGAATATCCCAATTTAATTCACCAAAAGATATCTTTAGTCATTCTTAAACGCTTGGAAAAATGCAATTCCAAGCGCTTTTTTTAATACTGGTCTTTTATGCTAGTCAAACCTTTCATCTTTTTCACGCAATTTCCTTCCAGGGTTATCAAGGTCAAATTCCGATGTTATGCCAGTGGACGGACCTCTAAACATTTCTCCAACTGCAATAATCTTTCCATCTGGCGGTCCAAATAGGGGGACCTTCACTTCATCTTTAGAAGCCTCTTTAATTAAAAACTCTTCTTCTTTATTACTCAATTTATATGTCTCCTTTAAATAAATAGTTTTGTGTAAGAAGCCGGAACCATCAACCCAGGCTGGTGCCAGAACCAGCTGTTATATGCAAGGCCCGGTCATCATCAATACTCACCCCCAACAAAAAGCTATTCAAGAGTCTTGTCCAAAAGTAAGTAAAGCTCTGAATTCACAGTGCTGCATGTTTTATTTTGTCAATCCAGGCAATAAATTATGTCGAAATTTCAAGATTACCTTTATATCTTGCTGTTAATTGGCAAATTGTTAAGTTTGTTGTCAAAAAGTTTAGAAAAACTTTACAAGGTCTTTTTCCAAATCACTCGAATATAATCATGGAAGCTATTGCAGTTAGAAGGAGAAGAGCGACATGAACACAGTTTTTCCAACAGACTATCAAATGCATTTATTTCATGAGGGTACCCTTTTTGAAAGTTATCGACTCTTTGGTGCACATATTATGAAAGAAGATGAAAAGGTAAAGACTCGGTTTTGTGTCTGGGCACCGAATGTGGAAATTGTCAGATTAGTTGGTGATTTTAATGATTGGAATGGAGAGGGGTACCACTTACATAGAGTAAATAATGAAGGAATTTGGATGACTCATATTGAGATGGATCTACAGGGGTGTTTATACAAATATGAAATGATTACAAAAGAAGGCAAGCGTTTTTTGAAATCGGACCCGTTTAGCTTTTATTCGGAAAAAAGACCGGATACAGCTTCCATTGTATACTCTCTTGATGGCTATCAGTGGAATGACGATCATTGGATGCAGAAAAGAGAAAAAAGAAATAGCCTATCGGAGCCAATGGCCATTTATGAAGTCCATTTAGGATCGTGGCGAAAGACAAAGGATGGCTGCTTCTTATCGTATAAAGAATTAGCCGCTGAATTAATTCCGTATATTGTGGAGCTTGGATTTACCCATATTGAATTGTTACCCCTTGTCGAGCACCCGCTCGACGAATCGTGGGGCTATCAGGGAACAGGCTATTATTCCGTCACAAGCCGCTATGGTACGCCACATGATTTTATGTATTTTATTGATCAATGCCATCAAAACGGCATCGGGGTTATTCTTGATTGGGTGCCTGGACATTTTTGCAAGGATGCTCATGGGCTATATAAGTTTGACGGAACAAATTTGTATGAATATGAAAATCCTTGGGACAGTGAAAATGCTGTTTGGGGTACTGCAAACTTTAATTTTGGAAAAAGTGAAGTACATAGCTTTCTCATTTCAAATGCGCTTTTCTGGATGGAAACCTATCACATTGATGGTTTTCGCCTTGATGCAGTATCTAATATTATTTATTGGCCGAATCGACATGAGGAAACGGAAAATCCATTGGGCATCCACTTTTTGCAAAAATTAAACAAGACCATTTATGAGCGAGATCCTGCATTCTTAATGATGGCTGAAGACTCGAGTGAATGGCCGCAAGTGACCTCACCCGTACATTACGGAGGACTAGGCTTCCAATACAAATGGAATATGGGCTGGATGAATGATGTCCTTAGCTATATGGAAACAACACCTGATTCTCGGTCGAATGTTCATGGAAAAATGACCTTTTCCTTGTTGTATGCCTTTAAAGAAAACTTTGTTCTACCCTTTTCTCATGATGAGGTAGTTCATGGGAAAAGGTCACTTCTAGATAAGATGCCGGGTGATTACTGGAGCAAGTTTGCCCAGCTGCGACTGTTGTTAGGCTATATGATTGCTCACCCTGGAAAAAAACTATTATTTATGGGGACAGAACTAGGGCAATTTTCAGAATGGAAGACTAATGAGCAGCTTGATTGGCATTTGCTTGAGTACGATATGCATATGAAATTAAATGGGTATGTAAAGGAATTGCTGAAGCTATATAAGCGTTCAAGGCCGTTTTTCGAGATGGATTTTCTTCAAGAGGGCTTTGAGTGGATTGATGTAAATAACCATCAGCAATCGATCTTTTCTTTTATCCGCAAAGGAAGAAGGGAAGGTGAGCATTTGATTGTCATCTGTAATTTTACAGAGCGTGTTTATGAAGATTATTGGGTAGGTGTTCCACAAAAGGGGTCATACAGGGAAATATTTAATGGTGATAAAGCGGAATTTGGTGGAGCTGGCTTTATAAATAAGAAGGTTTTAAAGACGGAAGATGAACCGTATCATGGGAAGCCATATTCGGTAAAAATGACGATAGCCCCCTTTGGCGTATCGATATTACGACCTGTTAAGCATCGAAAGGAGAGAAAAGGAAATGGTAAGGAAGAAGTGCGTAGCCATGTTATTGGCCGGAGGGAAAGGGAGCAGACTCCATTCGTTGACTGAAAACCTAGCTAAGCCTGCAGTGCCCTTTGGAGGGAAGTATCGGATTATTGATTTCACTTTGAGCAATTGTACAAATTCAGGCATTGATACAGTTGGGGTGCTGACGCAATATCAGCCACTTGTTTTGAATTCTTATATAGGAATCGGAAGTGCCTGGGACTTAGATCGAAGAAATGGCGGAGTTACGGTTCTCCCGCCTTACAGTGAATCATCTGAGGTCAAGTGGTATACGGGAACAGCGAGCGCCATTTATCAGAATATCAATTATTTAAAGCAACATAACCCAGAATACGTATTGGTTCTTTCAGGTGACCATATTTATAAAATGAATTATGAACTCATGCTTAATTACCATATTGAAAAAGGTGCCGATGCCACGATTTCAGTTATTGAAGTTCCTTGGGAAGAAGCAAGCCGATTCGGAATTATGAATACGAGTGATGAAATGGTGATTACCCAATTTGAGGAAAAACCGGATGTACCAAAAAATAATTTGGCTTCCATGGGTATATACATATTCAATTGGTCCCTTCTAAAGGAATATTTAGAGAGGGATGCAAAAGACTCTAATTCCAGCCATGACTTTGGCAAGGATATTATTCCGTTACTTTTAGCAGAAGAAAAGCAGTTATATGCTTACCCGTTTAAAGGCTATTGGAAGGATGTCGGAACAGTTAAAAGCCTTTGGGAGGCTAATATGGACTTATTAGATGAGACATGTGAATTAAATTTATTTGATTATAATTGGCGGATATACTCTGTTAACCCGAATCATCCGCCACAATATATTTCAACTGAGGCAAAAATTACAGGATCTCTTATTAACGAAGGCTGTACCATTGAGGGAAATATTGATAAGTCAGTTCTTTTCCAAGGGGTAACAGTCGGGCAAGGATCATTCATACGTGAAGCTGTGGTCATGCCTAATGCCAAAATTGGTAAAAACGTTATGATTGAAAAAGCCATTATTCCTTCCAATATCCATATACCTGATGGAATGATGATTAGCGGTTCAATGGAAAACGATGAGATTGTATTAGTTTCAGAAGAAATGCTTCAAAAATATGTTTCTTAAAAAACAGTTTTTTAGTACGGCTGGGGGAAAGTGGTTTTGATGACAAAATTTGTAGAGTGTGCAGCTATTGACTGTGGGAGGGAAAGATTGTGAAGAATCGTTTGCTTGGTGTAATTGATGCAACAACCTATCACGAAGAATTGGGGGAGCTGATGATTCATCGATCGCTTGGAGCGGTCCCCTTTGCCGGCAGGTACCGCCTTATCGACTTTATTCTTTCCAATATGGTGAATTCTGATATAGAAAGTGTAGCGATTTTCCCTAAATTTCAATATCGCTCATTAATGGATCATTTAGGTTCAGGGAAGAATTGGGACCTTAATAGAAAAAGAGATGGCCTTTTCTTTTTCCCATCACCAATGATTGAAGGATCCCAAAATGGAATTGGCTCCTTTAATCATTTTGCTGCAAACTTAGATTATTTTTACCGAAGTAATCAGGAATACGCACTTATCGCAAATTGCTTTACGGTCTTTAATATGGATTTTCGCCCTGTTCTAGACCTGCATATTCATGCGGGGTGTGATATAACGGAAATCCGCCAACAGGGGCGGTCCCTGGAAATGTACTTAGTAAAGACGTCTTTTCTAATAGAACTCATTAAGTCACGTGAACATACAGGATATACTTGCATGAACGATGTCGTCAATGATTTAAACCACTCTTACTTAATATGCAGCTATGAATATGATGGCTTTGCAGAAAAGATTGATTCTATTCAAACGTATTTTCAAGTAAGCATGGACCTTCTACAGCCGCATATTTGGAGAGAGCTGTTTCCTCAGGAGAACCCGATTTATACAAAGGTAAAGGATGAACCGCCTGCAAGATATTTCGAAGGGGCATCAGTACAGCATTCCATGATTGCTAATGGGTGCCAAATTATGGGGGATATCAAAAATAGTATTATCTCTCGCGGTGTTAAGATTGGAAAAGGCTCAGTTATTAAAAATTGCATTATTATGCAAAAAAGCCAGATAGGGGAAAATTGCCATTTGGATTCGGTTATTTTAGATAAAGATGTGAAAGTCGCATCTGGAACTGTTTTAGCTGGTTCAAGTCAATCTCCGTATGTCATTCAAAAAGGAACCGTGCAAGGAGCTCTGATGAATTCGTGAAAGTATTGTTTGTTGTATCCGAATGTGTTCCATTTGTAAAATCGGGAGGACTGGCTGACGTTGCTGGTTCTCTTCCTAAGGAAATCAAAAAGCTAGGCACAGATATCCGAGTTATCCTCCCAAAATACCAATCTATAAATGAAGAATATAAAGTTAAAATGAAAAAGACTGCAGAATTTTCCGTGCAGGTAGGGTGGAGAAATCAGTATTGCGGGATCGAAGAACTTCAATTCGAGGGGATCACCTATTATTTTATAGACAATGAATATTATTTTTTTCGGGAAAATTTATATGGATATTTTGACGATGGGGAGCGGTTTGCTTATTTTAATAGGGCAGTATTGGATTGTCTCGAGTTGATCGATTTCTTCCCGGACATTATACATTGTCATGATTGGCATACGGGGATGATTCCGTTTCTATTAAAAGCTCAGTATCAGGCGATAGAGAGGTATAAAGACATCCGCACGGTGTTTACTATTCATAACTTAAAGTTTCAAGGAATTATGCCACGTGAGGCTCTGCAGGATTTATTTGGACTGAGCAATCAATATTTTCATATCGATCATCTGGAATTCTACGGGCAAATTAGCTTTATGAAGGGTGCCATTGTTGCAGCAGATAAGATTACAACAGTGAGCCCCACATATATGCATGAGATTCAAATGGAGCACTACGGGGAAAGGCTGCATGGATTGTTAAAGAAGAGGATGGATGATTTTGAAGGGATCATAAATGGGATAGATGCAGCCCTCTATGATCCGAAGAATGATCCCTGCCTATTGGAGAGATATAATCCTGAGGCAATTGAAAGGAAACAGGTTAATAAAAGATATATTCAGGAGAAATTTGGGCTTCCAAGTCATATGAATACCCCTTTAGTTGCGATGATTACGAGATTAACAGAGCAAAAGGGAATTGATCTTGTTCGCTGTGTTTTCCAGGAGCTCATGTCGGAGGATATCCAAATGATTATACTGGGAACAGGTGATATTCAGTTTGAGCAATTTTTCCGAGAGATGGAATGGGCTTATCCAGAAAAATGCAGAGCTTATATTGGCTTTGATGAGGAACTGGCACACCAGCTGTACGCTGGAGCTGATCTCTTTCTAATGCCATCAAAATTTGAGCCGTGTGGCCTTGGGCAAATGATCGCAATGAAATATGGCGCTATTCCTGTTGTTAGAGAAACAGGTGGATTAAATGATACAGTTCAGTCTTATAATGAACTTACTGGTGAAGGAACCGGCTTTACATTTGGCCATTTTAATGCCCATGACATGCTGTTTACCGTGCAAAAGGCACTCCGCTTTTATCGGGATGAATTGTACTGGAGAAACATTGTCAGAAATGCCATGACAGCGGATTTTAGTTGGGCTCAGTCTGCTGAAAAATACAATGGTCTATATTCCGAAATCATCTCTAGGAGTGAAAGTCATGTTTTCTAATAAGGAAGAGTTCAAAGAGTCTTTCTTAAAAAGGCTGGAAATGATATGTGGAAAAAGCTTTGGAGAAAGCACGAAAAGGGACCATTACTTTACAATAGGGAATATGATTAGGGAATATGTCAGCACTAGCTGGATCAACACGAATGAACGTTATCGAAGTAATAGAGGCAAGCAAGTTTACTATATTTCCATCGAGTTCTTGCTTGGCCGGCTGCTCCATCATAATTTGCTTAACTTAGGGCTAGAGGATGTTGTGAAGGCTGGATTAAAGGATTTAGGGATAGATTTATATGAATTGGATGAGATAGAGGCTGATGCAGGATTAGGGAACGGAGGGCTTGGGAGACTAGCTGCCTGTTTCATGGACTCTCTAGCCTCGTTAAATTTGCCGGGGCATGGCTGCGGGATCCGCTATAAGCACGGTTTATTTGAGCAGAAGATTGTTGATGGCTATCAAATTGAGCTGCCAGAGCAATGGTTGCGGCATGGGCATGTGTGGGAGGTTAGGAGAGCGGATTTAGCAATTGAGGTTCCTTTTTGGGGGAGTGTTGAAGCTAGGGAAGAAAATGGTCGGCTCGTATTTCGGCACGAGAAAGCGGAACTGATTTCGGCTGTCCCTTATGATTTGCCAATTGTCGGTTACAAGACGGAAACGGTAAATACCCTCAGACTCTGGAATGCGGAACCCTCGCCCTACCCTATTCATAAGGATATTATGAAATATAAACGGGAAACAGAGTCCGTTTCTGAATTTCTATATCCGGACGATACACATGATGAGGGAAAAATACTTCGGTTAAAACAGCAATATTTTCTTGTTTCAGCAAGCATTAGGTCGATTATTCGCTCCTATAAAAAGCACCATGAGACTTTACATGATTTTCACGAATATGTAAGTATTCATATTAACGATACACACCCTGTCCTAGCTATCCCAGAGTTAATGCGAATATTAATCGATGAAGAGTGCATGGGATGGGATGAGGCTTGGTATATTACCGTGAACACGATTTCGTATACGAATCATACAACATTGTCAGAAGCGCTGGAAAAATGGGCAGTCCGTTTATTTCAGCCTCTGCTGCCGCGGATTTATATGATAGTAGAAGAAATCAACGAGCGGTTTTGCCAACAGCTTTGGGATTTGTATCCTGGTGAATGGGAACATATCGAAAGTATGGCAATAATCGCCCATGAAGAAGTGAGGATGGCTCACCTCGCCCTTGTCGGAAGCTATAGCGTAAATGGGGTAGCTGCCCTTCATACTGAAATTTTGAAGAAAAGGGAAATGAGCTCTTATTATCACGTATTCCCTGAAAAATTTAATAATAAAACAAATGGCATTACTCATAGAAGATGGCTGTTAAAAGCCAATCCCCTTCTCTCTGGGCTTATTACGGATGGAATTGGAAGTGAATGGGTTCGAGAACCAGCCCAACTTAGTCAATTAAACAAATTTGAAGAAGACAAAGCTTTTCTTCAAAACTTATCCCGCATTAAACAGCAAAATAAGGAAAGGCTCGCTAGAAGAATTAACAATCAGACCGGCATTGTGGTAGATCCCTCCTCTATATTTGATATTCAGGTAAAACGCCTCCATGCTTATAAAAGGCAGTTACTCAATATTTTGCATGTCATGTATTTATATAATCAGCTAAAAGAGGATTCAAGCTTCAATATGCACCCGCGTACTTTTATCTTTGGAGCCAAAGCCTCTCCCGGATACTATTATGCAAAGAAAATTATTAAGCTCATCAATACAGTCGCGGATAAAGTCAACCGTGATGCCAGGACTAATGAAAAGTTAAAGGTCATTTTCCTCGAAAATTATCGTGTCTCTATAGCTGAAGAGGTTTTTCCAGCGGCAGATGTAAGCGAGCAAATTTCTACTGCCAGTAAGGAGGCTTCTGGTACTGGAAACATGAAATTTATGATGAATGGCGCTCTAACGGTAGGGACTCTGGACGGGGCAAATGTTGAAATAATGGAAAAGGCAGGTCCGGAAAATATCTTTATTTTTGGCCTTACTGCTGACAAAGTTCTTCAATATTATCAGCATGGCGGTTACAATTCAATGGATTACTATCATCATGACAAAAGAATTCGTCAAGTAGCCGATCAATTAATTAATGGTTTTTTCCCGGAAGCTGATGATGAATTTGAACCGATTTTTGATTCATTACTTACGGAAAATGATCAATATTTTGTACTGAGGGATTTTGATTCTTATGTGAATATTCAGAGGCAGGCAGGAATAGCATATGAAGATCAAAGTAAATGGCTGAAAATGAGCTTGAGAAATATTGCTGCTTCTGGTTATTTTTCCAGCGACCGCACAATTCGTGAGTATGCTGAAGAGATATGGAGGATTCAGTCTATTTAGGATGTTGAAAGTATGAAAGGGTGCAATTTGCACCCTTCTCACTAAGCTGTGTGAGCGTTCCATGAACTAAATTGGTAGAGGATTTTGAAAAAACCTAACATAGAAGGGCCCAATGTAAGCGTTTTGAAGGGGATTTTGTCAAAACCCTAACATTGGACGGTCCAATGTAAGCATTTTGAAGGAAATCTCATCAAAACCCTAACATAGTAAGGCCTAATGTAAGCATTTTGGAGAAAGCCCCGTCAAAACCATCTTTAAAGGGGCAGCCTACTGCTATTGTAATAAATCCTCCAAATGTTTCTGCCAATTTGGATTTTTATCTACAATAATTAAGACTGCCCCTTTCATAAATTATTCTTCTTCTTCCTCTTCTACATAACCATCTGTATATCGATAGTGTAAATCGCCAAACTGTGTATCGGTGCCGACTTCATCAAGCATGGCTTCGTATTCTTCATGCTTTTTCGAAGGATAAATGATTCTATCTGTCCCTTCAATGTTATTAGCAATAAAGGTTTCATAATCCTCCGTAAAGCCTTCATCATCATGCCCTTCGTTATAAAGGGAATTATAATCTTCATAATCGCCTCTAAGGTCGGATGGGGTTTCAGATGTACCGTAACGGGCAACCTCTTGGAAGCTGTCTTCATTATCAACAACCTCTCTAAACTGGTGATGCTGAAATGTATTTCCATGTGCTGGCTCCAGTACATCCTCTTCCACTGGGCGGTCACCTGGTACAATTTGTTCAGGGCTATGATCCTTACAGTATAATGTATAAGGGACAACCTCTAGTCTTTCGAATGGGATGTCCTCGCCACATACTGTACATTTCCCATAAGAACCTGTATGGATTGCCTCCAACGCGGCATTTACTTTATTTAACTGGGAATCATGATGCTCCTCAAGGGCAAAATCCTTTGTTCTGTCATATAATTCAGTCCCCATGTCTGCAGGGTGATTATCATAAGCAGATAACTCGCCAACTGTTTCTCTTGCATTTACGCCTTCTAGACTGCCTTCCTTATTTCCATGAAGCTGTGATTCTAAAGATGTTTTCTCCTCTTCTAATTGACGCATTAATTGGTTGAGTTGTTCAGACGATAACAAAACAATATCACATCCTCATCAAATTCGATTCGAGCTAATTTAAAACAGCAAGCAGTTGACAATCATATGTGTTTAGTATGAGCTTTACCTTAAAAAATAATTACTGAAATGCTGAAGCCCTATAGTGAACCTTCCCTTTTTAAACATGAAAAAAACCCTTGTCATGTACAAGGGTTAAAGTATTTCTTATAAAAAATAACCAATAAATAAACCGATTGATAATAAAAATCCAAAAATCGTATTCGTTTGAGCAGTTGCCTTCATTGCAGGCATCATTTGAATAGGAATTGTTTTTCCAATAAAACCTTTCGTTGCTTTAATCGCTTTCGGAGCGCTTAGAACAACAATCGCTAACCAAGGTGAAATAATATTCATGGCAATAAGAATGAAAACCCATGCATAAGAAATAATAAACATACTAGCAAGCAATTGAATGGCGCCTATTCTTCCTAATAAAATCGCCAGCGTTTTTCTGCCAAACTCTTTATCGCCGTCCAAATCACGTATATTATTAGATAACATAATAGCACCGACAAGAATCAATATAGGGATCGACACTAAAATACTTGTTTCCGTTACTGTTCCAGTTTGAATAAAGAACGAAATGAGAATAATCAGCATGCCCATGAAAAATCCAGCAGCAATTTCACCAAATGGCGTGTACGCAATTGGAAATGGTCCTCCGGTGTAAAGATAGCCTACTAACATACAAATGATTCCGATCAAAGCTAACCACCAGCTGCTGTTCATACAAATGTATACTCCAATTAAGATCGAAACACCGTATAAACCAAGGGCCAGCTTAAGAACTGTCTTTGGATGTATGCCATCACGTACAATAGCTCCACCAATCCCAACAGATTCTTCATTATCGAGCCCTCTTTTAAAATCGTAATATTCATTAAACATATTCGTTGCAGCTTGTATCAGCAAGCTTGCAATCAACATAGCAAAAAATAATCCAAAATGAATGCTTGTATCCTGAAGAGCTAAGGCCGTTCCAAGTAGTACTGGTACAAAAGCAGCGGTAAGAGTATGAGGTCTTGTCAGCTGCCACCAAACCCTCCAATCCCTAGAGTTGGTAGGCGGAATACTTGTATGCATTTGTGTTTGCATAAAACTCTCCCCTTGTCATCAATATAATCTATAATATCAAACCTATTTATTATAAAGGATAGGATGTCTTCTGTCAAAACTGACCGTAATAAAGGCTTTCCATCATCAGTCTAAGCGGGAAAAAAGTAAGTGTCAATGGTACAAATTGAAAGCCGATAAAGATGAATTTTTCTTCTTTTCATTAAATTAGAAAAACCAGTCCTGAACATGACTATAATTGACATATGAATGAGAATAAGTGTATGTTAAAATAAGTTTAAATGAAGGAATAACGGTTAATAGGTATTGTTGGAGGGATTTTTTTGGTTACCATAACAGAAACGGAACTAAAAGACGGGATCCTTGAAGCGATAGATAGGGCAAAGGCCTTATCTAAACCAGTTTTAGTAAGTGAAGTTCAGCAGATTAATCCTATAGATCCTCTTACTTTTTTCACGGCAGGCCGTGAAGCTTTTTTAGGTGAACGTTTTTTTTGGAAAGATCCATCAGATGAAACGTTCATTATTGGGATGGGAAGATGCAATCAAATTCAATCGGATCAGGCAGCTGGCCGTTTTTTTCATGTTGAAAAAGAGTGGAAGCGCTTTATTCAAGATGCCGTTATTTATAACCGGTTTGAAATAGATGGAATAGGTCCTCTTATGTTTGGCGGTTTTTCCTTTGATCCTATTAAAGAGAAATCAAAACTCTGGGAGAAATTTTCGGATTCATTGTTTCATATACCGACCTTTATGTACAGTGAAATAAAAGGAAAGGCCTATTTAACAACGAATGTGCTTTGTACACAAAATGATGATGAGTCTCTTATTGATGTTATTCACTTAGAGAGGCAGGCACTTTTCACTTCCCTATTAGACATTCGAAATGATGAAAGCCATCAATTAAATAAAGAGTTAGAAATGAATCCTGAAAAATGGAAGGAACAGGTCCGTTCCATTGTGAATGAATTAAAGCAAGGTTCAATAGAAAAGGTCGTCTTGGCGAGGGAAACAAGATTATTTTTTGACAAACATGTTCAAGTGGAACAAGTACTTTCACAACTATTGAATCTTCAAAGAGAGAGCTTTATTTTTGCATTTGAATCAAATGGTGATTGTTTTATTGGGGCTTCTCCAGAACGGCTTATCAAAAAGAGCGGAAAAAGCCTTTTTACGACATGTCTTGCTGGATCAATTGCAAGAGGCAAGTCGGAGAAGGAAGATAATCAGCTTGGTGAAGAATTATTAAATGACCGTAAGAACTTAATTGAGCATCAATATGTTGTGCAAATGATTAAAGAGGCGATGGTAGAATCTTGTGAGGAAGTATTATTGCCTGAAAAAACGCAGCTTCTAAAAACGAGAGACATTCAGCATCTTTATACGCCTGTCATTGGAAAGGCGAAGGAAGATACCTCATTACTCAATTTAGTTGATCGCCTGCATCCAACTCCTGCTTTAGGAGGACTGCCAAAGCAAGCAGCAGTAGAGAAAATCAGAGAAGTAGAAGATTTGGACAGGGGTTTTTACGGTGCACCGCTAGGTTGGCTTGACTATAAAGGGAATGGCGAATTTGCTGTTTCTATTCGTTCCGGCCTTATCCAAAAGGATGAAGCTTCAATCTTTGCTGGCTGTGGTGTTGTGAAGGATTCGAATCCAGAGAGCGAGTATATCGAAACGAAGATTAAATTTAGACCAATGCTAAGAGCATTAGGAGGTATAAATAAATGAATCATCAAGAAGCACTAACCTCTTATATTGCTGCATTCGTGACTGAGCTAGTAAATAATGGGGTAGAGGATGTTGTCGTAAGTCCTGGTTCTAGATCTACCCCAATGGCAATGGTCATCCTTGAGCATCCTGAACTTCGTGTACATATACATGTAGACGAACGTTCGGCTGCCTTTTTTGCTTTAGGGATTGCTAAAGCTTCGAAAAGGCCTGTGGCGATTTTATGTACTTCAGGCACAGCCGCAGCTAACTATTTTCCTGCTATTGTGGAAGCGAATGTATCGAGGGTGCCTTTAATTGTTCTAACGGCTGATAGACCGCATGAATTAAGAGATGTTGGCGCGCCACAGGCGATCGATCAAATTCATTTGTACGGAAAACATGTAAAATGGTTTGTAGAAATGGCACCTCCTGAAAATACTGTAGAGATGATTAGATATGCACGTACAGTATGTGCAAGAGCAGCTTCTACTGCTCTGCAGTCTCCACCAGGGCCTGTCCATTTGAATTTCCCATTTAGGGAGCCGCTAATTCCACGATTGGACAGGGAAGACTTGTTCGAGGTAACGGAAAGAGCTGGGGGATATGTCGGGATTCAGCCAAGTGAATGGACATTATCGAATGAACAATTTAAAGAGTTGGGTGAAAGCATCCAGTCATATAAAAGAGGGATCATCGTTTGCGGTCCAATTGAGACAGAGGGGTTTAAGGCTGCCGTTATTAATCTTGCTGAAAAGCTTCAGTTCCCCATACTAGCAGACCCGCTTTCCCAGCTAAGAAGCGGAACGCATAGTGGAGCACAAATTATTGATACATATGATACGATTTTGAAAAACGATAAAGCAAAGCGTGAACTAAAGCCTGATGTCATTATTCGTTTTGGGGCTTTGCCTGTTTCTAAGCCATTAACCATATTCTTAAAAGAGAATCATGATGTACCCCAATTCGTTATTGATGGCGGTGCAGGATGGCGGGATCCGGGGATGGTATCCTCTGAAATGATTTATTGCCAGGAAACGAGGTTTTGCCAAGCTATTCTACCATTTATTAAGGATGTGAAGGAAGAGAGTTTCCTTGAGAAGTGGGAGAAGGTCAATCAGCTTACCCGCAGCTGCCTAGCAAAAATAGAAGAAGTAACTGAATTAAGCGAAGGGAAGTTATTTTATCAGCTTGCCAATATGCTTCCTGAAGGAGCCGTATTATTTGTCGGCAATAGCATGCCTATAAGGGATTTAGATACTTTCTTCCATCTTAATGATAAGTCGATAAGGATAATGGCTAACCGTGGGGCAAACGGTATAGATGGAGTAATTTCTACTGCTCTTGGAGCAGGGACATGTCTGCAACCGCTATATTTAGTCCTAGGTGATTTAACTTTTTTCCACGATATGAATGGATTAATTGCCGCTAAACAATATGGAATTGATATTAATATTCTTTTAATCAATAATAATGGCGGAGGAATATTCTCTTTTCTGCCGCAAGCCAGTCACCCGAAAAACTTTGAAAAGCTATTTGGAACCCCACTAGATTTGAAGTTTCAATATGCTGTAGAAATGTACGGAGGGCAATATGATTTAATTTCAGATTGGGAGCATTTTTCTTCTGTTATGAATCAAAATAAAGATAGATCTGGATTAAAGGTAATGGAAATTACAACAAACCGGGAGAAAAATATTAGTGAGCATCGAGAGCTATGGGATGAGGTTTCCCGGGAAATAAGTCGATTCCTGGAGGTCGAATGCTGATGGATTTTGTTATCAACGGCATTCAATATCATATTGATAGGTGGGGCCCCTTAGAGGGGACCCCTTTACTATTGCTTCACGGCTTTACTGGAAGTGGTGCTTCATGGATTAGATTCAAGCCTTATTGGCAAAATTATCATGTCATTGCTGTTGATATTATTGGTCATGGCAAATCGGATTCTCCTACTGATGTATCAAAATATGATATTGAGGCAGTGGCGGAGGATTTACATACTATTTTGCAGAGGCTAGGAATTGGACAAACTAATTTATTAGGCTATTCCATGGGTGGAAGATTAGCTCTGACGTTTGCTCTACAATATCCTCAAACGGTTAGAAAGCTCATTCTAGAGAGCTCAACACCTGGACTAAAATCAGAAGATGAAAGGGAAGCAAGGCGCCTTCAGGACGAGAAGCTTGCCAGTCGAATTCAAGAACAGGGGATTGAGGATTTTGTGGATTACTGGGAGAATATCCCCCTTTTTCAAAGCCAGAAAGGACTCTCAGAGGATATTCGGCAACATATTAGAACAGAGCGATTAAGTAACTCAGCAGTAGGTTTGTCTAATAGTCTTAGAGGAATGGGCTCAGGCGCTCAAACTTCGTGGTGGGAGAGGCTTCATGAGATTTCTTTTCCTGTACTTTTAATAACAGGTGATATGGACAGTAAATTTTGTCAAATAGCAAAAGAAATGCATAAGGAATTAAAAAATGGAACTTGGATTTCCATTGATAAAAGTGGACATGCAATTCATGTGGAGAAACCAGAATTATTTGGTACAATAGTAAATGAATTCTTATCGTATGAAAAGGATCCAAATAGCAATCCTTTTTGATACGTTTGAAGAGAAATCAGTGCTAGCTATTAGCGCTGAATTAAGATATTTGTTAATTACATAAAAGGAGGATTCCGTCATGTCAGCAGTAGAATGGATTGCCGGACGCAAGTATGAAGAAATTATTTATGAAACATACAACGGAATAGCAAAGATCACGATTAACCGTCCAGAAAAACATAATGCTTTCACGCCAAGAACAGTATCCGAGCTAATTGATGCTTTCGCTTATGCACGTGATGATGCAAATGTTGGGGTTATCGTCCTAACTGGTGCAGGAGATAAAGCTTTCTGTTCAGGTGGAGATCAGTCTGTACGCGGTCATGGAGGCTATGTTGGGGACGATCAAATCCCGCGCTTGAACGTTCTTGATTTACAGCGTTTAATTCGTGTCATTCCAAAACCAGTTGTTGCTATGGTTAAAGGGTATGCGATCGGTGGGGGACATGTTCTCCATATCGTTTGTGATTTAACCATTGCTGCAGATAATGCCGTCTTTGGACAAACTGGTCCGAAAGTTGGAAGCTTTGATGCTGGGTATGGCTCAGGCTATTTAGCAAGAATTGTCGGTCATAAAAAGGCACGCGAAATTTGGTATCTATGCCGCCAGTATAATGCTCAAGAAGCTTTAGACATGGGGCTTGTTAATACAGTCGTTCCGCTTGATCAAGTGGAAGAGGAAACAATTAAGTGGTGCGAAGAAATGCTTGATAAGAGCCCAACTGCACTTCGTTTCCTTAAAGCTGCGTTTAATGCGGATACAGACGGTCTTGCTGGTATTCAGCAATTTGCTGGTGACGCAACATTGCTTTATTATACAACAGATGAAGCAAAAGAAGGCCGCGATGCCTTTAAGGAAAAGCGCAAGCCTGATTTTGGCCAATTCCCTCGTTTTCCTTGATTTAGAAGAAAAGCGGAGGCGCCTGCTTAAGGAACGCAGACTAAGAACGCCACGTCCTGTGGCA